>NZ_CM001439.1:3607635-3766542 GCF_000244955.1 Saccharomonospora marina XMU15
GATCACCCCGGCCGAACAGGGCCTCGCTCGCCGTGACGACCTGGCGCGTCTGCTGCCGGCCGTGCACCAGGTCGGTCAGCTCCTGCGCCAGTCTGCGTTGCGCCAGACGCGCCGAGGGCCGGGTCACCGTTGCCTGCTCCAGTTCCGCGATCTCGTCCGCGTCCAGGAAGGTCAGCAGCTTCAGGCAGGTCACCACGTCCGCGTCGGGCAGGTTGACGAAGTACTGGTACCACGCGTAGGGCGAGGTCAGCTCCGGGTCGAGCCAGACGTTGCCACCACCGGTGGACTTGCCCAGCTTGCGCCCCTCGGAGTCGGTGATCAGCGGGGTGGTCAGCGCATGCACCTGTTCGCCGTGCACCCGGCGGATCAGGTCCACACCCGCCAGGATGTTGCCCCACTGATCGGAACCGCCGACCTGCAACCGCACCCCGTAGCGCTCGAACAGCTCGCGGTAGTCGGTGGCCTGCAACAGCAGGTAACTGAACTCGGTGTACGACATGCCGTCGCCCTCCAGCCTGCGTCGCACCGTCTCCCTGGCCAGCATCGTGTTCACCGAGAAGTGCTTGCCGACGTCGCGAAGAAAGGCGGGCACCGTCATGGAGCCGAGCCAGTCGAGGTTGTTCACCTCGACGGGCGCCACGTCCGGATGGTCGAAGTCGACGAACTTCGCCAGCTGGCCGCGCAACCTGCCCGCCCACTCGCGCACCTGCTCCTCGGAGTGCAGCACCCGCTCGCCCACCTCCCTGGGGTCACCGATGAGCCCGGTACCCCCACCGGCGAGCAGTACCGGCCGGTGGCCCGCGTCCTGGAAGCGGCGCAACATCAACATCTGCACGAGGTGCCCGGCGTGCAGGCTCGGCGCCGTGGGGTCGAAACCCGCGTACACCGAGATCGGCCCGCCGTCCAGGTCCCGGCGCAATGCGTCGAGATCGGTGGACTGCGCGATCAGACCGCGCCAGGTCAGCTCGTCAAGGATGTGCTCGCTCACGTCCCGCATCATCCCTCACGGTCGCGTCACGCGCGTACGCGCCCGCCCTCCCCGCCGGTAGGTGCTGACAGCGGGCGAACCGGCGATCCAGAACCGCCACGGCACGTCCATCGCCGCGGCGACCCCCACCCTCGGCCCCGTGTGAATCCGGTCGCTCGGCACCGGGCTGCCTGCCAGCAGCCGCACCGGCGAATCCGCGTCGGTGAGGTCGATGCCGTTGTGGTCCCTGTCGATGCCGAGCACCGACGTCAACACGGCGGGCCCCTTGGCGACCGCACCGCCGCCGCGTGCCCTGGGGCGGCGGGAGGCGGCCAGCTCCCTGCCCTCGACGACCTCCCCGGCGCGCAGCAGCACCGCGCCCGGTTCGCCGTCGGTGAGGCCGACGATGTTGGCGCAGAAATGCATGCCGTACACGAAATAGACGTAGAGGTGCCCGGCGGGGCCCCACATCACCTCGTTGCGCGGCGTGCGGCCCCGGTAACAGTGCGACGCCGGGTCGTCCAGCCCCCGATAGGCTTCCACCTCCGCCAGCCGGACCCGCACCACACCGTCGTCGCCGCGCGCCTCCAGCACACAGCCCAGCAGCCTGCGCGCGAGCGCCACCGGGTCAACGGCGAGTTCCTCGCGTTCCATGACCCGCTCTCCGACGCCGCCACCGCTCACCCGCAACCCCCGCTCGCCGCACATTTCGCCGATCAAGGCTAGTACCGCGATCGTGGGGCATACGCACGGGTCACAGCTCGAGCAGTTCCGGGCTCACCGTCGCGACATCGCCCGGGCGGAGTCCTTCGGCACCGCGAACGGCCCGCCTGACCGGCAGCAGGTAGCCCCGGGTGCGGTCGGGAAAGGCGGAGCTCGACCACCTGGTGGCGCCGATACCGACCCGTACCCTCGACGACCCGAACCCCTGCGGGGGCCTGCCAGCGCGGCAGGATGCCCTCGGCCAGGTCGTCGGGCAGGGTCGCGAACTCCAGCTGTCGCGGCGTTGGAGGCCCACACCCACAGTCGCGCCTCGAATTCGCAGATCACCCCGGCAGGATGGCACCGGGCACCGACAAGTTGGCGACGGCCGCACCCGCGGCCGCCCGCCGTCAGCCGAGTTCGGCCAACCGCGCCACAGCGGGCGCCATGCCGTCGATCCATGCCGCGGGTGAACCGGTGGTCGGCGTGACGATGGCCGCGTGTACCCCGAGCTTGGCGTAGTCGGCCATCGCACGCACGAACTCGTCACGGGTGTCGGGGCTCGGCCGTGGATTGTTGGCCAGCACCGTCTTGTGGATCTCGTCGTAGTTCCTGCCGACGTCGTCACAGTGCCGTCGCAGCACGTCGAGCTTGTGTTCGACGTCGGAGGGCGAGGAGGCGAACAGGTTGCAGGCGTCGCCGTAGCGCGCCACCAGGCGCAGCGTCTTGCGTTCGCCGCCGCCGCCGATGAGCACCTTCGGCCGGTGGAGCGGCTGCGGTGAGCACAGCGTTTCGGCCAGCTGGTAGTGCTTGCCCTCGAACGGCCCGTTGTCGTCCGGGTCCCACATCCGGCCGCAGATGCGCAGCGTCTCCTCCAGCCGCTCGAAGCGCTCGGCCACCGGCGGGAACGGCACCCCGAGACCTCGGTGCTCCCGCTCGAACCAGGCGGCGCCGATGCCGAGCGCGGCACGGCCACCGGAGAGCACGTCGAGCGTGGTGACGATCTTGGCCAGCAGCCCGGGGTGACGGTACGTCACCCCCGTGACGAGCAGGCCGAGCTCGATCGTGGAGGTGTGCGCGGCCAGGTAGCCGAGTGTGGTGTAGCCCTCCAGCATGTGTGCCTCAGCCGGGAGGCCGGTCGGTTCGATCTGGAAGAAATGGTCCATGAAGGACAGCCAGGTGGCGCCGCTGGCCTCCGCCGAGGCACCCACCCTGGCCAGCTCACCGGCGATCGCGCCCGTGCCACCGTCGATGTCGAAGATAGGGATGTGAAAGCCGAGCTCCATGAAGGTGGTCCCCTTGTTTCCGATGGCCGATCCCTGCGCCGCCGACGCTAGCCGCTGGAGCGCACTCCAGGTCAAGCCGGCGGCAGGGCCCGCGGCGCGGTGAGCCGCCGTGGCCGACGCGCGTTGGCACCCACGGTGGCGGCTGCCGTCGGGCTGGGCCCACACCGGCCCTGACCGGGCTGCACCTCAGCAACCTTCGGCCGCCACCCACGCACGGTGCTCGGCCGCCAGGGCGCGCAGCCGCTCCCGCTGCTCGGCGACGCGCGCCGGAGCGGTGCCGCCCTTTGCGTCACGGGAGGCCACCGACCCCGCCACCGTCAGCACTTCGCGCACCTTAGGGGTCAGCGCCGGGTTGATCCGGGCCAGTTCGTCGTCGGTCAGCTCGGGCAGCCCCACTCCCCTGCTCTCGGCCACGCGGACGCACTCACCCGCGGCCTCGTGCGCGACCCGGAACGGCACGCCCTGGCGCACCAGCCACTCCGCGATGTCGGTGGCGAGCGTGAACCCCGCGGGAGCCAGTTCGGCCAGCCGGTCGGTGTGGAAGGTCAGCGTCGAAACCATGCCCGCGATCGCGGGGAACAGTAGTTCCAGTTGCGCCACGGAGTCGAACACCGGTTCCTTGTCCTCCTGCAGGTCCCGGTTGTAGGCCAGCGGCTGCGCCTTCAACGTCGCGAGCAGGCCGGTGAGGTTGCCGATGAGCCGTCCCGACTTGCCGCGGGTCAGCTCGGCGACGTCGGGGTTCTTCTTCTGCGGCATGATCGAGCTGCCGGTGGCCCATGCGTCGTCCAGGGTCACGTAACCGAACTCGGCGGTGTTCCAGATGATGACTTCCTCGGCGAGTCGGGACAGGTTCACCCCGAGCATCGCCAGCGCGAACGCGAACTCGGCGGCGAAATCGCGTGAGGCGGTGCCGTCGATCGAGTTCTCCACCGAGCGGGGAAAGCCCAGTTCCTCGGCGACTGCCTCGGGGTCCAGCCCCAGCGACGACCCGGCCAGCGCGCCCGAGCCGTACGCGGATTCGGCCGCTCGGGCGTCCCAGTCGCGCAGCCTGCCGATGTCACGCAGCAGCGACTGCGCGTGCGCCAGCAGGTGGTGGGCGAGCAGCACGGGCTGCGCGTGCTGCAGGTGGGTGCGTCCGGGCAGGATCGCGTCCGGGTGCCGCTGCGCCTGCGCGACGAGCGCGTCGAGTACGTCCAGCGTGCCGGACACGATCCGGCGTGCCGCGTCGCGCAGCCACATCCGAAACAGCGTCGCCACCTGGTCGTTGCGGGAACGGCCCGCCCTGAGCTTGCCGCCGAGTTCGGCGCCCGCCCGCTCGAGCAGGCCCCGCTCCAGTGCGGTGTGCACGTCCTCGTCCGCGACGGTCGGGACGAACGCGCCGGAGGCCACGTCCTCGGCGAGCAGGTCGAGTGCGGCGAGCATGGCGGCCAGTTCGTCGTCGCTGAGCAGGCCTGCCTTGTGCAGCACGCGGGCGTGTGCCCGCGAACCCGCGATGTCGTAGGGCGCGAGCCGCCAGTCGAAGTGCGTCGACGCGCTCAGTGCGGCCATCGCGTCCGCGGGCCCGGCTTCGAACCTGCCGCCCCACAGGCGGGCGGGCTGCCCGGAGTCGTTCACGCTCGCCTCTCAGCCCTTGCTCTGCTGCCGCTTCGCGGCGATCTTGCTGGGCAGGCCCCACAACTGCACGAACCCCTTCGCCAGCGACTGGTCGAAGGTGTCGCCCTCGTCGTAGGTGGCCAGGTTGAAGTCGTAGAGCGACTCCTGGCTGCGCCTGCCCGTGACGGTGGCGGTGCCGCCGTGCAGCACCATCCGGATGTCGCCGCTGACGTGCTCCTGCGCCTTGCCGACGAACCCGTCGAGTGCCTCCTTCAGCGGCGAGAACCACAGGCCGTCGTAGACCAGCTCACCCCAGCGCTGTTCGACCTGCCGCTTGAACCGGGCCAGGTCGCGCTCGATGGTGACGTTCTCCAGCTCCTGGTGCGCGGTGATCAGCGCGATGGCGCCGGGCGCCTCGTAGACCTCGCGGCTCTTGATGCCGACGAGCCGGTCCTCCACCATGTCGAGCCTGCCGATGCCGTGCGCGCCCGCGCGCCGGTTGAGCTGCTGGATGGCCTCCAGCACCGTCACCCGCTTGCCGTCGATGGCCACCGGCACGCCCTTGTCGAAGGTGATGACCAGTTCGTCGGGTGCCTGGAAGTGCACCGTCGGGTCCTGGGTGTAGGAGTAGACCTCCTTGGGCGGGGCGTTCCACAGGTCCTCCAGGATGCCGGTCTCCACCGCCCTGCCCCACACGTTCTGGTCGATCGAGAACGGCGACTTCTTGGTGACGTCGATGGGTAGGCTGCGGTCCTCGGCGTAGGCGATCGCCTTCTCCCTGGTCCACGCGAAGTCCCGCACCGGCGCCAGCACGTCCAGGTCGGGGGCCAGCGCGCCGATGCCGACCTCGAAGCGCACCTGGTCGTTGCCCTTGCCGGTGCAGCCGTGGGCGACGGTGCCCGCGCCGTGGTACTTGGCGGCCTCCACGAGGTGCTTGACGATCAGCGGCCGGGACAGCGCCGACACCAGCGGGTAGCGGTCCATGTAGAGCGCGTTGGCCTGCAGCGCGGGCAGGCAGTACTCGTCGGCGAACTCCTCGCGAGCGTCGGCGACCACCGCCTCGACGGCACCGCATTCCAGCGCCCGCTTGCGGATGGTCTCCAGGTCCTCGCCGCCCTGCCCGAGGTCGACGGCCACGGCCACCACCTCGGCACCGGTCTCCTCGGCGATCCAGCCGATCGCCACCGAGGTGTCGAGCCCGCCCGAGTACGCGAGCACCACCCGGTCAGTCTTGCTGTTCACTGTCGTTGTCTCCGTTCGTCACGTCCGGGGTCGATCGCTGCGCCAACGCCGCGAATCGTTCGGCCAGGTCCTTGCCGGTGAGCGGTTCCCGTGCGATCACCGCCACCGTGTCGTCGCCCGCGATGGAGCCGACGACCTCCTCCAGCGCGGCCCTGTCGATCGCGCTTGCCATGAACTGCGCCGCCCCCGGCGGGGTGCGCAGCACCATCAGGTTGCCCGACGGCTCCACCGACACCATCAGCTCGGCGAGCAGTCGCGACAGCCGCGACGTGCCGCCCTGCACGCCACGAACCGGGCTGCCGTCCTCGGGGATCACGTACACCGGCGCACCGGAGTCGGCTCCGCGCAGCTTCACCGCGCCCAGTTCGTCGAGGTCTCGCGACAGGGTGGCCTGGGTGACCTCGATGCCCTCGCCCGCGAGCAGCTTCGCCAGTTCGGTCTGGCTGTGGACGGCCCTGCTCGACACCAGCTCGACGATCCTGGCCTGGCGACCTGCTCTGCTCATCGTCGCTGCTCCAGCAGCCACACCAGCAGCGCCTTCTGTGCGTGCAGCCGGTTCTCCGCCTCGTCCCACACCGCGCTCGCGGGGCCGTCGATCACCTCGTCGGTGATCTCCGCGCCACGGTGGGCGGGCAGGTCGTGCAGCACGATCGTGTCCTTGCCGGTCCTGGCCAGCAGGTCGGCGTTGACCTGGTACGGCTGGAAGGGTGTGACGCGGTCCTTGCCGTCGCCCTCCTGCCCCATCGAGGTCCACGCGTCGGTCGTCACCACGTCGGCGCCGTCCACGGCCGCGTGCGGGTCGGTGAAAACCTCGGCGCTGCCGCCGGTGGCAGCGGCGCGCTCGCGGACCGCTTCCAGCACCCACGGCAGCGGGTGGAAGCCCTCCGGCGCGGCCACCCTGACGTGCAGGCCCGCCGTCACCCCACCGAGTAACAGCGAGTGCGCCATGTTGTTGGCCGCGTCGCCTAGGTAGGTGAGCGTCAGACCGGACAGCGTGCCCTTGCGTTCCCGCACCGTCTGCAGGTCGGCGAGGATCTGGCAGGGGTGGAACTCGTCGGTCAGCGCGTTGACGACGGGCACGCTGGCGGTGTGCGCGAACTCCTCGATCCTGCTTTGCGCGAACGTGCGCCACACCACCAGGTCGACGTAGCGGGAGAGCACCCGTGCGGTGTCGCCGATGGTCTCCTCGCGACCGAGTTGCATGCTCCTGCCGTCGACGATCACCGGGTGGCCGCCCAGTTGCGCGATGCCGACCTCGAAGGAGAACCGGGTGCGCGTGGAGTTCTTCTCGAAGATCACCGCGATCGCTTTCGGGCCCGCGAGCGCGTCACCATGAGGCTGCTTCTTCAATTCGTCGGCGAGGTCGAGAACGGCGGCCTGCTCCTCGGGGGCGAGGTCGTCGTCGCGGAGGAAATGGCGGGGCATGATCGTCAGTCCTCCTCGGTGGTCGCGTCCAGCACGCCGGGCAGGGCCGCGAGGAACTCGCCCGCCTGTTCCCTGCCGAACACCAGCGGCGGGGCGAGCCGGAGCACGTCCGGCTGCACCGGGTTGATCAGAAAACCCGCTCGCTGCGCGGCGGCGGCGACCTTGGCCGAGACCGCCTCGCGCAGCAGCACGGCGAGCAGCAGGCCCCGGCCCCGCACACCCAGCACCATTGGGTGCTC
This sequence comes from Saccharomonospora marina XMU15, assembly GCF_000244955.1. Lineage (GTDB taxonomy): Bacteria > Actinomycetota > Actinomycetes > Mycobacteriales > Pseudonocardiaceae > Saccharomonospora_A > Saccharomonospora_A marina. The sequence goes on from NZ_CM001439.1 coordinate 3,615,090, forward strand.
CAGCCGTTCGATGCCCTCGCGGAGTTCCTTGCCGACCGTACTCACCTGCTCGAGCAGGCCCTCGGTCTCGATCGTGTCGAGCACGGCCAGCGCCGCGGCACAGCACACCGGGTTGCCGCCGAAGGTGGTGCCGTGCTGTCCCGGTTCGAACAGCGAGGCCGTTTCACCGACCGCGACACAGGCGCCGAGCGGCAACCCACCGCCGAGGCCCTTGGCGAGGGTGAACACGTCGGGGGTGATGCCCGCCTGCTGGAAGGCGAACCAGCTGCCGAGCCTGCCGATACCGGTCTGCACCTCGTCCACCACCAGCAGCGCACCGTGCCTGCTGGTGAGCTCCCGTGCCGCACGCAGGTAGTCGTGGGGCGGGACGACCACACCGTTCTCGCCCTGCACCGGCTCGACCACGAACGCGGCGGTCTCGTCGTCGATCTCGGCCTCCAGCGCGGCGACGTCGCCGTAGCGGATGTGCCGGACTCCTGGAACCAGCGGCTCGAACGGCGTGCGCTTTCCCGGCTGGCCGGTCAGCGACAACGCGCCCATGGTGCGGCCGTGGAACCCGCCGTCGGTGGCGATCACCTTGGTCCGGCCGGTGCGCCGGGTGAGCTTGAACGCCGTCTCCACCGCTTCCGCGCCGGAGTTGCAGAACAGCACCTTCCCACCGGCCACACCGGACAGTTCGAGCAGGCGTTCCGCCAGCGTCAGGGCTGGCTCGTTGATGTAGAGATTGGACGTGTGACCCAGCGTCGCCACCTGCTCCGTCACGGCGGCCACGATCGCGGGGTGCGCGTGGCCGAGCGCGTTCACCGCGATTCCGGTGACCAGGTCGAGGTAACGGTTGCCCTCGGCGTCGGTCACCACCGCGCCCTCACCTCGGGTCAGTGTCAACTGCGGCGTTCCGTAGTTGTTCATCATGGCGGACTGCCACCGCGTCTGGTTGTCCTGGTTGGACACTATTCGTCCCCGTCCTTCGGCAGGACCATCGTGCCGATGCCCCGCGAGGTGAACACTTCGAGCAACACCGAATGCGCGATCCTGCCGTCGATCACGTGTGCCCTGCGCACGCCACCGTTGACCGCCCGCAGGCACGCCTCCATCTTCGGGATCATGCCGCTGGCCAGGTCGGGCAGCATCCGCTCGAGCCGGTCCGCGGTGATCCGGTCCACCAGTGAGGACCGGTCCGGCCAGTCGGCGTACAGGCCCTCCACGTCGGTGAGCACCACCAGCTTCTCCGCGCCGAGCGCTGCGGCCAGCGCGCCCGCCGCGGTGTCGGCGTTGACGTTGTGCACCACACCGTCGGCATCCGGGGCCACTGTGGACACCACGGGAATCCTGCCCGCGTTGACGATGTCGAGCACCGCGTCGGGGTTGACGTCGGCCACCTCCCCGACCAGCCCGACGTCGACCGGCTCACCGTCCACAGTGGCCTGCTTGCGCTCGGCGGTGAACAGGTGCGCGTCCTCACCGGAGATGCCGACGGCGTAGGGTCCGTGCGCGTTGATCAGCCCGACCAGTTCCCTGCTCACCTGCCCGACGAGCACCATCCTGACGACGTCCATGGTCTCCGGCGTGGTGACCCGAAGGCCGCCCTTGAACTCGCCGACGAGCCCCAGCCGGTCCAGCATCGCCGAGATCTGCGGCCCGCCGCCGTGCACCACGACCGGGCGCAGCCCCGCGATCCGCAGGAACACCATGTCCTCGGCGAAGGCACGCTTGAGCGCGTCGTCGGTCATCGCGTTGCCGCCGTACTTGACCACAACGGTGGCGCCGTGGAACCGGCGCAGCCACGGCAGCGCCTCGATGAGCACCTCGGCCTTCTGCGACGCGCTCACCAGCCGCTCGTCGGCGCCGATCAGGGACTGCGAGTCGGTCATGTCGAGTACGCCGAGTTCTCGTGCACGTAGGCGTGCGTGAGGTCGTTGGTCCACACGGTCGCCGAATCCGTGCCCGCCTTGAGGTCGACGGTGACGGTAACGGCACGGTCGGTGAGATCCACCTTGTCCCTGGGCTCCCCCGGTCCGCCGCCCCGGCACACCCACACCCCGTTGAACGCCACGTCGAGCTCGTCCGGCTCGAACGCCGCGCCGGTCGTGCCCACCGAGGCGAGGATGCGTCCCCAGTTCGGGTCCTTGCCGTACACCGCGCACTTGAACAGGTTGCTGCGGGCGATCGCCCGGCCCACCTCCACCGCGTCGGACTCGCTGGCGGCTCCCACGACCTCGATCGCGATCTCGTGCTCGGCGCCTTCGGCGTCGGCGAGCAACTGCATGGCCAGGTCGTGACACACCTGCCGCACCAGTTCGAAGAACTCCGCGTCGTCGGGCCGCACCCCTGACGCCGCGCTGCACATCAGCAGCACCGTGTCGTTGGTGGACATGCAGCCGTCGGAGTCCAGCCGGTCGAAGGTCACCCTGGTCGCCTCCCGCAGCGCGCGGTCGGCGGTCGAGCCGTCCACGTCGGCGTCGGTGGTCAGTACGACCAGCATCGTCGCCAGCGCGGGTGCGAGCATGCCCGCACCCTTGGCCATGCCCGCCACACGGTAGCCCGAGCCCTCCCGCACCGCCTGCTTGCTGCGGGTGTCGGTGGTCATGATCGCCTCGGCGGCCGCGGCGCCACCGTCGTCGGACAGCTCGGTGAACGCCGCCGCGATGCCGGTGGACAGCTTCTCGGCGTCGAGCTGGTCGCCGATCAGGCCGGTGGAGCACACCACGACGTCGATCGGGCCGATTCCCAGCCCTTCGGCCACCTGCTCGGCGGAGGCGTGGGTGTTCTGGAACCCCTGCGGGCCGGTGTAGCAGTTGGCGCCGCCGGAGTTGAGCACGACGGCCTTCGCCCTGCGGTCGGCCATCACCTGCTCGCTCCACAGCACCGGGTTGGCCTTGCAGCGGTTGGTCGTGAACACGGCGGCGGCGGCGTCACCGGGCCCGTCGTTGACCACGAGTGCCACGTCCGGCTTGCCACTGGGCTTGAGTCCCGCGGTGACGCCTGCGGCGCGAAAACCCTTCGGGGCTGTGATCGTCACGGTGCGACTCCCACGGTGGGCAGCCCCGCGGTCTCCGGCAGGCCGAGGGCGATATTCATGGACTGGACGCCGCCACCGGCGGTGCCCTTGGTGAGGTTGTCGATGGCCGCCACCGCCACCAGCCGACCGGCATCGACGTCGACGGTGACCTGCAGCTGCACGTTGTTCGATCCCAGCGTGGCGGCCGTGGTCGGCCACGCGCCTGCCGGCAGCAACTGCACGAACGGCTCGGCGGCGTAGGCCTTCTCGTACGCCACGCGAACCGCGTCGGCGTCGACGCCTGCGGCCAGCGGAGCGGAAGCGGTGGTGAGGATCCCACGCGGCATGGGGGCGAGCACCGGGGTGAACGACACCGTGACCGGGCGGCCCGCGACGGCGCCGAGGTTCTGGCCGAACTCCGGCGTGTGCCGGTGGGCGCCGCCGACACCGTAAGCGCTGGCCGAGCCCATCACCTCGGAGCCGAGCAGGTGTGGCTTGAGGCTGCGGCCCGCGCCGGAGGTGCCGGTGACCGCCACGATCGTGGCCTCGGGCTCGGCCAGGCCTGCCGCGAACGCCGGTGCCAGCGCCAGCGTGCCGCCCGTGGGGAAGCAGCCGGGGACGGCGATGCGCTTCGCGCCGCGCAGCCGCTCCCGCGCACCGGGCAACTCGGGCAGCCCGTACGGCCAGTGGCCCGCGTGTTCGCCGCCGTACCACCGTTGCCAGTCCTGCGCACTCACCAGCCGGTGGTCGGCACCGAGGTCGATCACGACGACGTCGGGGTTCAGCCGCGCGGCGATCTCGGCGGAGTGCCCGTGCGGCAGCGCGAGGAACACCACGTCGTGCCCGGCCAGCGCCTCGGCGGTGGTTTCGCCGACGACACGGTTTGCCAGCGGGGCCAGGTGAGGCTGGTGCCGGCCGAGCGGCGTTCCGGCGCTGCTGGCCGCCGTCACCGCCCCGATCTCCACCTCGGGGTGGGTGAGCAGCAGGCGGAGCACCTCGCCGCCCGCGTAGCCGCTCGCTCCGGCGACCGCTACCTTTACCGTCATGTGAATGATTATGCATCACGCCGCAAAATCAATCAAACCGGTTTCAGCGCGGCACATGGTGCGGCTGGCCTGGGCGGCAGCGGCGCAGGACTCGCCGACCGGAGCGCAGGACTCGCGGACGGGAGCGCAGGACTCGCGGGAGGCGGGTCTCAGCCGCGCAGAACCGCCCCGAAGCGCTCCTTGGCGGCCTCCACCGCCGCGTCCCGCGCCCGCGTGGCCTCCTCCACCGTGAGCGTGCGGTCAGCCGCGCGGAACCGCAGCTTGTACGCGAGCGACCGCTTGCCCTCGCCGATCTGCTCACCGGCGTAGCTGTCGAACAGCGTGACGTTCTCGATCAACTCGCCTGCGCCGTCGCGCAGGGTGTCGGCCAACTCGGCCGAGGGGACCTCCGCATCCACCACGAGCGCGACGTCGAGCAGCACCGGCGGGAACGGCGAGATCGACGGTGCGGGCCTGCGCCGCACCAGCGGCACGGCGTCCAGGTCGAGCTCCATCGCCACCGTTCGCCTCGGCAGCTCCAGCGCCTCGATCACCTTCGGGTGCAGCTCGCCCGCGTGACCGACCGCGACGTCGCCGACGAGCAGTCGCGCGCAGCGGCCTGGATGCCACGGCAGCATGTCAGCCGACTCGGTGCGAACCTCCACACCCGCGGCCTCGCCGATGATCCGTGCGGCCTGCACGGCGTCGGCCCAGTTGGCGTCCTCGCCGGGGCCCCACCAGCCCGCGCGCCTTCGCTGCCCGGTCAGCACCACCGCCACGTGCGACGGCTGCGCGGGCACGGCCGCCTCCAGCGCGGCCAGTTCGGCCTCGTCCGGCCTGCGGTCCACCCTGGGGTCGGGCGCCGTACCCTGCTGCGGCCCCGGCCGCACGACCTGCCCGATGTGGTACAGCGCCAGGTCGCGCAAGCCGCGTGAGATGTTGCGCTGTAACGTCTCCAGCAACCCCGGCAGCAGCGTGGTCGCGAGCCGGTTCTTGTCCGACTCCAGCGGGTTCAGCACGGTCATGGTGCGCCTGCGCGCGTCGTCGTCGGGCAGCGAGAACGCGTCCCACACCGACGCCGAGACGAACGGGAACGGCAGCACCTCGACGTAGCCGGCTTCGGCCAGTGCCCTGGACACCGCTCGCCTGCGCCGCTGCGCCTCGGTGAGCCCGCGGCCCGCGGGCGCGGCGGGCAGCACCGACGGGATGCTGTCGTAGCCCTCCAGCCGCAGCACCTCTTCCACGAGGTCCACCGGCTGCACCAGGTCGGCGCGCCAGCTCGGCGGTACGGCGGTGACCACGGCGGTGCCGTCGTCACCGGTGCCGATCGCGACTCGGCAACCGATCTGGGTCAGCCTGCGCACCGTGACACCGCGCTCGTAGCGCACTCCCGCCACCTGGTCGGGCAGGCTGATCGGCATCGTGATGGCGGCGGGCGGGTCCACCTGCCCCTCGTCGGTGCGGCCCGGCTGGATGCCACCGTCGCCGTAGCGGCGCAGTAGCCGTGCCGCGCGCTCGACGGCCACGGCGCACAACTCCGGGTCGGTGAAGCGCTCGAAACGCTTGGCGGCCTCGGAGAACAGCCGGTGCCTGCGGGCGGTCCTGCTGATCGACGCCGGGTCCCAGTGCGCCGCCTCCAGCAGCACGTCGGTGCTGCTGGGGCTGATCTCGGTGCTCGCCCCGCCCATGGTGCCAGCCAGCGAGATCACCCCGGTGTCGTCGGCGATCACCACGTCGTCGGGGTCCAGCTCGCGCTCGACGTCGTCGAGCGTGGTGAGCTTCTCCCCCGCCTTGGCCCTGCGCACCACCAGGTCACCCTTGATGGACCCGGTGTCGAAGGCGTGCAGCGGATGGCCGAGTTCGAGCATCACGTAGTTGGTGACGTCCACGGCCAGCGAGATGGGCCGCATCCCCGCCAGCAGCAGCCTGCGGCGCATCCACCAGGGAGTGGGCGCGCCCGCGTCGAGCCCGGTCACCCTGCGGAGCACGAACCTGCGGCAGCCCTCGGTGTCCTCGAGGTGCACCGGCCACGCGTCCGTGTCGGCGTCGGGCACTTCCAGCGCGGCCGGGTCGCCGAACGGCGCGTCCAGCGCGCAGGCCAGTTCCCGCACCAGGCCGCGAACCGACAGCGTGTGGCCGAGGTCCGGGGTCGGTTCCAGCTCCAGCACGGCGTCGTCGAAGTCCAGTACCTCGTGGGCGTCGTCGCCGGGGCCCGCCGTGCCGGAAGGCAGCACGAGGATGCCGGTGTGGTCGTCACCGAGGCCGAGTTCGCGCGCCGAGCAGATCATGCCCTCGCTGACGTGGCCGTACGTCTTGCGCGCCGAGATGGTGAACCCACCCGGCAGCACGGCACCCGGCAGGGCGACCACGACCAGGTCACCCTCCACGAAGTTGGTGGCACCGCAGATGATGCCGTTGGTGGGCGGCAGCACGGACTCGACAGCGTCACGTTCGCTGTCACGGTCGCTGTCACTGTCACCGCCGGAGTCGCCGGCGACCGCGCCCACGTCCACCCGGCAGTACCGGATCGGTTTTTTGAACTCGGTGAGCTCGGTGATCTCGACGACCCTGCCGATGACGAGCGGCCCCTGTACCGCTTCCAGTTCGTGCACGCCGTCGACCTCGATGCCGACGCGCACGAAGGCGTCGGCAAGCTGCTCCGCCGTGACGTCGTCGCTGAGCTCGAGGTGCTCTTTCAGCCAGCTGACGGGGACCCGCACTACGCCTCCGTTCCGAAGGGCAGGGTGAACCGGACGTCACCCTCCACCATGTCACGCATGTCGGGAATGCCGTTGCGGAACTGCAGCGTGCGCTCCAGCCCCATGCCGAAGGCGAACCCGGAGTAGCTGTCGGGGTCGACCCCGCAGGCCCGCAACACGTTCGGGTTGACCATGCCGCAACCGCCCCACTCGACCCAGCCGGGACCGCCCTTCTTCTCCGGGAACCAGACGTCCACCTCGGCGGAGGGTTCGGTGAACGGGAAGAAGTGGGGCCGGAACCTGGTGCCCGACTCCTCGCCGAACATCGCCCTGGCGAACGCGTCGAGCGTGCCCTTGAGGTGCGCCATGGTGAGGCCCTTGTCCACCGCCAGCCCCTCGACCTGGTGGAAGACGGGGGTGTGCGTGGCGTCGAGTTCGTCGGTGCGGAAGGTCCGCCCCGGGCACACGACGTACACCGGTAGTTCCCTGTGCAGCAACGCCCTCGCCTGCACCGGTGAGGTGTGCGTGCGCAGCACCAGGTTGGAGCCCTCCGGTGCGATGTAGAAGGTGTCCTGCAACTGCCGGGCGGGGTGGTCCTTGCCGAAGTTGAGCGCGTCGAAGTTGAACCACTCGGCCTCTAGCTCGGGGCCTTCGGCGACCTCGTAGCCCATGCCGACGAAGACGTCGGCGATGCGCTCGGCGATGGTGGTGATCGGGTGCCGCGCGCCACGGGGCACCCGGTCCCACGGCAGCGTGACGTCGACGGCCTCCTCGCGCAACACCCGCTCGTCCCGCTCGGCCTGCAATGCCGCACGCCGGGCATCGAACGCGGTCTGGATCGCTTGCCTCGCCTCGTTGACCCGCTTGCCCGCCTCGGCCTTGCCGTCCTTGGGCAGCGACCCGATCGCCCTGCGGGCGAGCAGCAGCGGCGAGTTGTCACCGAGGTGGGCGGGTTTCGCCGCGGCCAACTCGTCGAGGTCGGTGGCGGCCGCGAACTCCTCCTCGGCCGACTTGATCGCCGCTTGCAGGGTCTCGGGCGCGAGTGGCTCGGCCTGGCTCGACTGTTGTTCGTCGAAGGTTTCGGACATGACTCCTCGAACGTCCGCTGACGGTTGCGGCCGCACGCGGCGCGAGCGCACGGTGAGCGGTTGACGAGCGGATTCTATGTGATCGGTGCAGGCACGCGCGGATCACCCTTCGGCCGGGCCGCCGCTCAGTACCCGCGCGTACAGGCACACGGCGGCGGCCGTGGCGAGGTTGAGGCTTTCCGCCCTGCCGAGAATGGGCACCCGTACGGCCGTCCCGACCGCTTCCAGCACCTCGGCAGGCAGCCCGTGCGCCTCGCTGCCGAACAGCCATGCCGTCGGCTCCCGAAGCCATGGTGCCGTGGTGAGATCGTGTTCGGCGTAGCCGTGCGCCGCGACGGTGCGCAACCCGGCACGCCGACACTGCGCCAGCACTGCGTCCACATCGCGTTCTCTGGCGACGGGAAGGTGGAACAGGCTTCCGGTGGAAGCACGCACGCACTTGCCGTTGTGCACGTCGACGGTCTCCCCCGCGAACACCACGGCGTCGGCCCCCGCGGCGTCGGCCACCCGCAGCACTGTCCCGGCGTTACCAGGGTCGGTGACTCCGACGAGCACGGCAACCTGCCGGGGGGAGCCCGCCAGCGCTGTCGCGAGCGGGACGGTGACCTCGTCGCACACCGCCACGATGCCCTGTGGCGACACGGTTTCCGACAGCAGTTCGGCGGCGCGCTGGGTGACGAGGGAAACCTTGGGTGCGCGCCGCAGCAGTTCCTCGTGGCGCCGGGCGGCGGCCTCGGTGACGAACACCTCGTACACCCGACCGTGCGTCAGTGCCTCCCGTACCGCCTGCGCGCCCTCGGCGAGGAAGCGCCCGGCCTCAGCCCTGCCGGAGCGGGTGGTCAGGCGCCTCGCCGCGACGACCCGGGGCGTCCTGTGGCCGCACAGGACGTGCCCGGGTGAGCTGTCGCTGATCAGGCCGACTTCTGCTCGCCGGTCGGCAGGCTGTTCCTGGCCACCTCGACGAGTGCGGTGAAAGCCGCCGCGTCCTTCACGGCGAGTTCGGCCAGGATCTTGCGGTCGACCTCGACACCGGCGGCCTTGAGGCCCTGGATGAACCGGTTGTAGGTGACGCCGTTGGCGCGGGCCGCCGCATTGATGCGGGTGATCCACAGCTGGCGGAAGTCACCCTTGCGGGCACGGCGGTCCCGGTAGGCGTAGTTCAGCGAGTGGAGCGTCTGCTCCTTCGCCTTGCGGTACAGCCGCGAACGCTGGCCACGGTAGCCACTGGCCAGCTCGAGAGTTGCGCGACGCTTCTTCTGGGCGTTCACCGCCCGCTTGACGCGTGCCACGGGTCCATCCTGTCAGTCTCGGGGGGCACCTGCGGCGCCCCGATGGGTTGGGAGCGGGTTCTCGCGCGGACTCAGCGACCGAGCAGCCGCTTGACGCGGCGAACGTCGACAGCGGCGACCTCGGTCGTGCCCTCGAGCCTGCGCGTGACGCGGCTGGACTTCTTCTCCATCAGGTGGCGCCGACCGGCCTGCTGGCGACGGATCTTGCCGCTGCCCGTGACCTTCACACGCTTCGACATCCCGCTGTGGGACTTGTTCTTCGGCATTCTTCCCTCTTTCAGACGGCAGCACACCGGCGAGCGGTGTGCTGCTGGGTTTCGGCGACCCCGCGCGCAGCGGAGATCGCCTTCGCCGACGCCGATGTCGGCGGTCAGGCCTCGTCGCCGCCTGCGTCCTTGGCCGCCTTCGACTTGGCCTTCGCGTTCTTGTGGGGAGCCAGCACCATGATCATGTTGCGGCCGTCCTGCTTCGGCGACGACTCGACGAAGCCCAACTCGGACACGTCGTCGGCGAGCCGCTGCAGCAGCCGGAAACCGAGCTCCGGCCTGGACTGCTCACGCCCGCGGAACATGATCGTCACCTTGACCTTGTTGCCCGCGGAGAGGAAGCGGGACACGTGGCCCTTCTTCGTCTCGTAGTCGTGCGGGTCGATCTTGGGACGCAGCTTCTGTTCCTTGATGACGGTGAGCTGCTGGTTGCGGCGCGACTCACGGGCCTTCTGCGCGCTCTCGTACTTGAACTTGCCGAAGTCCATGAGTTTGGCCACTGGTGGGCGCGCCTGTGGAGCGACCTCGACGAGATCGAGATCGGCCTCCTGGGCAAGCCGGAGCGCGTCCTCGATCCGGACGATGCCGACCTGCTCACCGTTCGGTCCCACGAGTCGTACCTCGGGGACGCGGATGCGCTCGTTGATGCGCGTATCGGAGCTGATGGGGCCTCCTTGGTCCAAGTGTCGTTGTTCTCGTGTCCCGACCCTGGCGCCCACATGCCACGGGCCCCGGCACAGGTAGTGTCGTACCCGTGTGCGGGGCCCTCAATCCGATCCGCATCCGGTCCTCGCCGGACGCTTGCACGGCCACCCGACGGGACCACCGCCGGGATGCCGCGTGACCGGACCCGGCCGCCTCGGCGGCGACGCGGGTGGGAGCGGGGCTCCACTTGCGGCCCCCGATCGCTCGGAGGCTGGTCGCTCATGGAAGGGTACCAGAAGTGCAAGACGACACAGTCAACGCGGGCGAGCCGGGACAAAATTCCCACGACGTGCGCGAACTGCGGGAGATTCCCAGTGTCGAGGTGATCAGCAGGGCGGCCGTGATGCTGTTGTCGGCCGCCGCCGAGCGGCTGGGACTGGCCGACGCGGAGCCGGAAGCCAGCCCGCATCGCGACCTCGACGAGGCCAGGAGACTGATCACCGCGCTCGCGGGCCTGGTCACCTCCTCCGCCGAGTATCTCGGCCTGCACGCCGCGCCGCTGCGCGACGGGTTGCAGTCCCTGCAGCGGGCGTTTCGCGAGGCCTCGGCCGTGCCGGACCCGCCGGGGCAAGGCCCCGGGGAGAAGTACACCGGCCCGGTCCACTGACCCTTTCCCCGCGAGTTCCCCGCTCCCGTCGGCGAGTCCCCCGCTCCCACCCGCGAGTTCCGCACCCTGGCCCGCGAGTTCTGCATTCTCACCCGTGAGTTCTGCATTCTCGCCCGCGAGTTCGGCGGCGCCGAGCACCTGAGGTCCACCGGCTAGCGCTGATCCAGCACGGCGAGTGCGTCGATCTCCACCAGGAACGGCTCGGGCAGCCCGACGTAGACCGTCGTGCGCGCCGGATAGGGCTCGCTGACCAGTTCGTTGTAGGTGGCGTTGAACTCACCGAAGTGCGCCACGTCGGTGAGGTACACCCGCATCATCAGCACGTCGGCAAGGCTCGCGCCCGCGGCGGCCAGCACTGCTTCGAGGTTGGCGAACACCTGCCGCGTCTGCTCGGCCACCGCAGCGGCCACCGGCTTGCCGGTGGCGGGGTCGAGTGCGACCTGGCCCGCCACCTGTAGCACGTTGCCCTTGCGGACCGCCTGCGAGTAGGCCGCCACCGGCGGCGGCGCCTTGCTCGTGCTGATCGCGGTCTTGGGCTGCTGCGAGGTCATGCTGCTCTCCTTCACCGTCGGTGTCTGCCGGTCGTGACGTCGCTCGCGGGCGCCGCCCGGTCATTGGCTCGCGACGTGGGCACGCAGCCCGCGCAAGCCACGTCGCATCATCATGGCGTGGTTGACCCGCAACAGCGGACGGGCCACGAGGGACAGCGACCGCAGCACTGTTGTGCGCGCCACCACCCGCTGGGTGATCTCCAGCCGGGTGCCGTTGTCGGCCACGACCAGACCGGTCAGAACGCCCTCCAGGTCACCGGTGAGCGCGACCGCGACCCTGCCCTCCGGCCGGTTCTGCTCAACCCGCCTCATCCGCACCGTGATGGGCAGCGGCAGCGTCGAGCGGCAAATCAACAGCGCGGTGTCGGTGTCGCCGCCGGTGCCGCCGCTGTCGTCGCAGGGCCGAACCGAGCGCACATCGGGCCACCACCGCGGATACGACGCCACATCGACGACGGCGGCGAACACGGCATCGGGCGAAGCGCTGATCGTCCAGGTCGCCCGGAACACGTAGCTGGTCACCGACACAGCGGCAGTATCCGCCGCCACCCACCTGCCGAGCGAGGCGGTTGCGGTGAGCCTGCCGGTCAGCTTCCCAGAATGGGAGCCAGGAACCGCCCCGTGTAGCTCTCCTCGACGGCCGCGACCTGCTCCGGCGTGCCCTCGGCGACAAGCGCGCCGCCGCCGGAACCGCCCTCGGGACCCATGTCCAGGAGCCAGTCGGAAGTCTTGATCACGTCGAGGTTGTGCTCGATGACGATCACGGTGTTGCCCTTGTCCACCAGTCCGTTGATCACGCCGAGCAGCTTGCGGATGTCCTCGAAGTGCAGGCCGGTGGTGGGCTCGTCGAGGATGTAGACGGTCTTTCCGGTCGATCGCTTCTGCAGTTCACTGGCGAGCTTCACCCGCTGCGCCTCGCCACCGGACAGGGTGGGGGCGGGCTGCCCGAGCCGCACGTAACCGAGCCCGACGTCCACCAATGTCTGCAGGTGGCGGTGGATCGCCTTGATGGGTTCGAAGAACTCGGCCGCCTCCTCGATCGGCATGTCGAGCACGTCCGAAACCGTCTTGCCCTTGTAGTGCACCTCAAGGGTTTCCCGGTTGTAGCGCGCACCCTTGCACACCTCGCACGGCACGTACACGTCGGGCAGGAAGTTCATCTCGATCTTGATCGTGCCGTCGCCCGCGCACGCCTCGCAGCGCCCGCCCTTGACGTTGAACGAGAACCTCCCCGGCTGGTAGCCACGCACCTTCGCCTCGGTGGTGGCCGCGAACAGCTTGCGCACGTGGTCCCACACGCCGGTGTAGGTGGCCGGATTGGACCTGGGTGTGCGGCCGATCGGTGACTGGTCGACCCGCACCAGCTTGTCGACATGGTTGAGCCCACGCACACGGGTGTGCCTGCCCGGCACCTGCCGCGCGTTGTTCAGCTTGTTCGCCAGCACCGTGCCGAGGATGTCGTTGACCAGAGTCGACTTTCCCGAACCGGAGACACCGGTGACCGAGACCAGGCAGCCCAGCGGGAACGACACGTCGATGCCGCGCAGATTGTGTTCCCGTGCCCCGACCACCGTCAGCTGCCGCTTGGGGTCTGCGGGCCTGCGCACCGGTGGGATCGGGATCTCCTTGCGCCGCGCGAGGTAGTCGCCGGTCAGCGACCGCTTGTTGCTCAGCAGCTTGCGGAACGGGCCACTGTGCACGATGGTCCCGCCGTGCTCTCCCGCGCCGGGACCGATGTCGACCACCCAGTCGCTGGCCCTGATGGTGTCCTCGTCGTGCTCCACCACGATCAGCGTGTTGCCGAGGTCGCGCAGCCTGGTGAGCGTCTCGATGAGCCGGTGGTTGTCGCGCTGGTGCAGGCCGATGGAAGGCTCGTCCAGCACGTAGAGCACGCCGACCAGGCCGGAGCCGATCTGGGTCGCGAGCCGGATTCGCTGCGCCTCACCGCCGGAGAGCGTTCCCGCCGCGCGGTCCAGCGACAGGTAGTCGAGCCCGACGTCCAGCAGGAACCGCAGCCTGGCCTGGATCTCCTTCAGCACCGCGCCCGCGATCATCGCCTCGCGCTTGCCCAGCACCAGCCCGTCCAGGAACCGTGAAGCCTCCGCGATGGACAGCGCACTGACCTCGGCGATCGAACGGCTGCCCTGCGTGGAGTGCTCCAGGGTGACGGCGAGGATCTCCGGTTTGAGCCTGCTGCCCTGGCACGCAGGGCAGGGCACCTCGCGCATGTAGCCCTCGTAGCGCTCCCGCGCGTAGTCGGACTCCGTCTGCTCGTGCCGGCGCTCCAGGAACGGGATGACACCCTCGAACGTCGCGTAGTAGGAACGCTGCCTGCCGTAGCGGTTGCGGTAGCGCACGTGCACCTGCTCGTCGACACCGTGCAGCACTGCCTTCTGAGCCTTCGCCGGCAACTTGCGCCACGGCACGTCCGTACGGAAGCCGATGGTCTCCGCGAGCGACTCGAGCAGTCGCTGGAAGTACTCGGCGCTCTGCCCGCCCGACCACGGTGCGATGGCGCCCTCCGCGAGGGACAGTTCGTCGTCGGGGACGACCAGTTCCGGGTCGACCTCCTTGCGCACCCCGATACCGGTGCACTCCGGGCAGGCGCCGTACGGCGAGTTGAACGAGAACGACCTCGGCTCCAGGTCCTCGATCGCCAGCGCGTGACCGTTGGGACAGGCGAGGTTCTCGGAGAAGCCGCGCACCCGGTGCGGGTCGTGCTCGGGCAGGTCCACGAACTCCAGTTCCACCAGGCCGTCGGCAAGCCGAAGCGCGGTCTCGACCGAGTCCGTGAGTCGTTGCTTGGAGGTGGGTTTGACGGTGAGCCGGTCGACGACGACCCCGATGTCGTGCTTCTCCTGCTTCTTCAGCTTCGGTGGCTCGGTGAGGGAGTGGACGGCGCCGTCGACGCGGGCGCGCGCGTAGCCCTGTTGCTGCAGGTTGGCGAACAGGTCGACGTACTCGCCCTTGCGGCCGCGCACGATCGGCGCCAGCACCTGGAATCGCGTGCCGGGCTCCATCGCCAGCACCTGGTCCACGATCTGCTGCGGGGTCTGCTTGCTGATCGGTTCGCCGCACTGCGGGCAGTGTGGCTTGCCCGCGCGGGCGTACAGCAGTCGCAGGTAGTCGTGGACCTCGGTGATGGTGCCTACGGTGGAGCGTGGGTTGCGGGAGGTGGACTTCTGGTCGATCGACACCGCGGGCGAAAGGCCCTCGATGAAGTCCACGTCGGGTTTGTCCATCTGCCCGAGGAACTGGCGGGCGTAGGCGGACAGCGACTCCACGTAGCGGCGCTGCCCCTCCGCGAAGATCGTGTCGAAGGCCAGGCTGGACTTGCCCGAGCCGGACAGCCCGGTGAACACGATCATGCTGTCCCGAGGCAGGTCGATGTCGACGCCGCGGAGGTTGTGCTCGCGGGCGCCACGGACTACAAGGCGATCAGCCACCGGGGTCCCTTCAACTGGTCTGTGGAAGGCCGGGAAGCCCGGCCGACACCATGCTAGGGCGAGCCACCGACAGAAACGGACGGCGGAGGACCCACCGTCGCCGCGGCCCGCCGGGACGGCCTGGTCAGCGTCCGGTACGCGGGCCGCTCGACCAGCACGGTGAGCAGCCACGCGGCCGTCACCGCGAAGCCGACCACCAGTGTCAAGCGTAGCCACCACGCCGACACTCCGGCCTCGGTGAGCAACCTCGCCACGACGTAACCGAGTTGCTGGTGCACCAGATACAGCCCGAAGCTGATGCCTGCCAGCCACGAGATCGGTCGCCGAAGCCGTGCGAGCGGGCCGAGATCCCAGTCCGGCCCCCTGGCCGCGAAACACATGGCCACCAGCATGATCGCGAAACCGGCCACCGAAGCGGGCACCGGCGGGCTCGTCCAGACGGCATGCAGCACCAACGTCGCCAGCAGCAGGCCGACCAGGTGCCCGCTACCGAGCTTTCGCTCCTGCCACAGCCAGATCGCCAGCCCGGCGGCGAAGAAGTGGGCCCGGGACAGTCCGGTCGCCGCTGGCAGGGTGCTGACGAGCAGGCTCAGCACGGGCGAGACGGCCGAGACCAGCGTCACGGCCCACAGCACGGTGTGCGGGCGGAACCTGCTGCGCAGCCCGGAGCGCCACAGCAGCGCGGCGGCGGCGAACGCGGCCACCTGCACGGGCAACGTCCAGTACGAGCCGTCGATGCGATGGTAGAAGTCGGGGTTCCATTCGTGCAGCAACAGCAGGTTCAGCAGTAAATCGTTGAGGTCGGGCACGTGCCACGGCGGCAGCGTGCCCGGCGCGGGCTCCTCCGGGACGACCGGGGACGCGAACAGCAGGCCGTACAGTCCGTCGTGGTGGTACCAGCCGTTGAACTCCACCACCACCAGGCGGGCGACGACGTAGGTGGCCAGCACGGCCGCCAGGTACGCGGGCAGCAATCTCGCCAGCCGCGCACGCAACCAACGCCCCGCGTCGCCGCGCCGCAGCGTGGGCCCCACGAAGTAACCGGAAAGCACCAGCAGCGTCACCGTCCCGAACGGGATACGCAGTGCCCGCAGTTCGTCCGGATACGGCGCGATACCGGGAACCAGCGACGCCAACCCGGCCACGTGCCCGATGACGACGAATCCGATGGCGACCACGCGGATGGCGTCCCAGCTCAGCTTCCGTGAGGACTGCGAGGTCACCGAGGTCACCGAGGTCTTCGGGGACCCCGGTGACACAGCCGACGCTGTGCCGAGACGGGCGCCAGTGGTCACACCTCTCCTCGGGTCGACGGGTGCCCGAACACTAATGGGCGACCCCACCGGCGCTCGATGGGGGCTCGCGAACCGACTACGGTGTGCCGCGTGAACGTCGTAGAGGAGTACACCGGCCACGTGGAGCCGGGAGGGGACGCCGCACGGCGCACCCTCGGCGCACTGACCATCACGAAGTTGTCGGTCGGCCCGATGGACAACAACGCCTACCTGCTGGTTTGCCGGGCCAGCAACGAGGCGTTGCTGATCGACGCCGCCAACGATCCCGAGCGCATCTCCGACCTCATCGGCCACGGCGACGACCGCCCTTCGCTGCGAACGATCGTCACCACCCATCAGCACCCCGACCACTGGCAGGCGCTGGGCGCCGTGGCCGGTGCCTACGGCGCCAACACCGCCGCGCACCCCGCCGACGCCGAGCCGCTGCCCGTGCCACCCGACTTCCTGCTGGAACACGGGGACACGGTGGCCGTCGGCGAGTGCACCCTCGAGGTGATCCACCTGCGCGGGCACACCCCTGGCTCCATCGCGCTGCTGTACCGCGACCCCGAGGGGCACCCGCACCTGTTCACCGGCGACTCGCTGTTCCCCGGCGGGGTCGGCAAGACCAACTCGCAGCAGGACTTCCGCTCGCTCATCGACGACGTCGAGCAGCGTGTCTTCGCTGTGCTGCCCGACGAGACGTGGTTCTACCCCGGGCACGGCGACGACTCCACACTCGGCGAGCAGCGTCCGAACCTGGCGCAGTGGCGCGAGCGCGGCTGGTGAGCCGAAGGCAGCAAGCCCGGCCGCCCACCAGGTGCGCGAACGTGGCCGAACACGGCGGTGGCCGACATCGGCGAATGGGGGCAGGGTGACAGCGGAATCGCTACCGGGCGACGTCCATGCCGTCCATGCCGTCCATGCCGAAATCGCCGCCCACCACGACCTGCTGGCCGGGTGGTTGGGCAGCGAGTGCGAACCGGCCCTGCTCGACGACTTCCGCGCCGCGCACACGAGCGACTTCGAGCTGGTCGGCGTCGACGGCACCGTGGTCTCGCCCGGTGAACTGTTCGACGGGCTTTCCCGCGCGCGCAACGCACGTCCAGGACTGCGCATCGACGTCCACGATGTGCGTATCCTCGCCGACACCCCGGAGTTCGTGCTGGTGCGGTTCGGCGAGGACCATCGCGACGGCCAGCACCGATCGAGCCGCGTGGTGACCGCGCTGCTGCTGCGCGATCCCACCGCCCGCAACGGGCTGCGGTGGCGGCACGTGCACGAGACGGCCCGCGCCTGACCCGCCGCACCCCGGCGGCGGGCGCGAGTGTCACCTCCGGCCGCGGAGGCGGTCCTCGTAGCGTTGCCGCAGCAACTCGGTGCGCTCCCGCGGCCACGGGCATCGTACGTCGCCGTGCAGCGCGGCGAACAGCAGTTCCAGGTGGGTCTGCCAGGCCGCGAGTTGCGTCGCGCGTTGCTCGGCAAGGGCTTGGGGCACCGTCTGGGTCAGCACGAGCCGGGTCCCGAGTGGCTGCTGGTCCCGCAGTACCAATCGAACGGTCCCCGCGTCGTGGTTCCCGTGGCGCCACCCGTATTCGACCGTGCGGCCCTCTTGCAGTTCCGTCACCGCCGCGGGTTCCAGGTAGCCGTGGGTGAAGCGCACCGGCGCCTGCCCTCCCACGACGGGAGCGTCCCCCTCGGTCAGCACCGCCCACACTTGCTCGCGAGGCTGGACCAGGTCGCGTTCGAAGCGCAGCATCCAGCCGTCACCGTCCACAAGGGCCTCCCCCTCACCGAGCCCGTAGCTTTCCACGTACGCCTCGGCGCGGGCCAGGAACCAGTCACTGCCGCCCGGCTCGGCGGGCTCGCCGTCGAGCGTCGCGACGAGCAGGCCGAGGCAGGCGTCCCAGCCCGGAGCCTGTCGGGCGACGGAAGGCAGGTCGCCCTCGGTGCCCGTACCGCTGAGGGTGTGGCTGAACAGCAGCAGGCAGCCGTCTGTTTCCGGAACGAGTTCGAAGCGCAGCACCGAGCCCGCCCAGCTGAAGGCAAAGACCTTGGGTGGGTCGAGTTCGAGCACCTTTCCGTTTGCGTAGTCGCCGTCGGGTGTGTCCGCGTCGAACGAGAACCGCAGGATGCCGCCGCTCCGCGGCTGTGTCGTGACGGTGGCGGGGAACCAGTGGGCCAGCTCGCCCGGCTCGGTGAGGGCGCGCCACACCTTCTCCGGCTGGTGCGCCAGCCGACGCTCGAACCGCAACACCGGCCTGCCGTCCATCACTTCCAGCGTGCCGAGCGGGTCGGCACCGTAGGCCGACCCGGGCCGCAGCAGCTCCTCGCCCGCTCGGCGTGCTAGGTAGTTCACGGTGAGTCCTTTCCCCCGGGCGTGTCGGGCATCGTGTCCAGGTGGCGTTCGAGGGCGTCGAGCCGGTCGGCCCACAGCCTGCGGTACGGAGTCAGCCAGGACTCGATCTCCAGCAGTGGCTCCGGCCGCAGCCGGTACCACCGGCGCTGGGCGTCCTGCCGGACATCGACGAGCCCGGCCTCACGCAGTACGCGCAGGTGTTTGGACACGGCGGGCTGCGTGAGGGCCAGCCGGTCGGCCAGATCGCCGACCACCCGTTCGCCACCTCGCAGTAGATCGAGGATCTCCCTGCGCCGAGGCTCCGCCAGCACCTCAAACGTATTTGCCATGACAGTAATATAACTCGCATGGCATATAAGCGCCAGTGGGCTGCGCAGAACTCGCGGTCCGGAACGCAGAATTCGCGGGCAGGAGCGGGGGACTCGCGGGTGGGAGCGGGGGACTCGCGGGTGGGTCAGTCGATGCGGTCTGCTTGCGCCAGCAGGTTCAGCACGCGGCGGCCCGCGGCCGGGCAACGGTGCGCGTCGGCCGCCGACAGCCACGCGAACTCGGCGATCTCACTGCCCGGCGAGAGCTCCCCGCTGAACCGGGCGGTGTAGGCGGTCATGCGCACCCGGCGGCCGTCGGAGTAGCCGTCGGCGGGCTCGTCGAGCACCGCGAACAGCGTGAAGCTGAGCGGATCGAGTTCGACACCGAGTTCCTCGCGAATCTCGCGGCGCAGCCCCGCGACATCGCTCTCCCCCTGCTCGCGCTTGCCGCCCGGCAGATAGAACTTGTCCTTGCCCCTGGTGCGCACGCAAAGCAGCGCGCGATCGCGAACCAGCACCCACGCCAGGCTGTCGATAACGGCGCTCACCCGGCACACGGTAGCCGCACGCCGGGACGATGATGGGGGCATGTACCGCGAGACGGCCCCGCCACCGGCGCTGCGCGAAACCGTGCGCTGCGTGTGGTGGAACCACACCCGAGGTGGCGAGCGCATCGTGCCCGACGGGTGCGTCGACCTGGTGGTGGCGGGCGAGTCGGTCTTCGTGGCGGGCCCCGACACCGGCCCCTGGCAGGCGGACCTTCCGCCTGGCACACCGGTGCACGGCGTGCGGTTCCGGCCTGGGCACGCCCCCAGAGCGCTCGGCGTGGCCGCCGACGAGTTGACCGACCGCAGGGTGGCGCTGGCCGAGGTGTGGGGACGGATGGGCAGTGCGGTCACCGACCTGCTGTCACACCGCCCGCACAGCCTCACGGCACTGGTCACCGAGCGGGTCGCAGGCACCGAACGCGACTTGATGCTCGACGTCGTGCTCTCCCGGCTGGACAGCGGCGTGCCACGAGTGCGGGACGCGATGGCGGGGGTGCCGCTGGGACAACGCCAGTTCCGCAGACGATTCACCGAGGCAGTGGGGCTTGGCCCCGCCACCTACCTTCGGGTGGCGCGGCTGCGCCGCGCCATGGCAGGCGCGGCGGCCGCCTCCGACCTTGCCTCGCTGGCCGTCGCAGCCGGTTACAGCGACCAGGCGCACCTGTCACGCGAGTGCCGGGCACTGACCGCCGACACGGCGAGTACCTTCTTCACGACCATCGGATCTGGACACACCCCTCCGGTGCGGGCACACTGAGTCGGACGGTTACAGCTTGTGTTGAATGCTGTGCATTGTGTGTCGATTCCGGTGATTTTCCGCACCGTTTCCCCAGCAAAGCGCACGAAGGCGCACACACAGGCTAATCTATGCGCATGACCACCCTCGCGCTGGAGAACGTGCTCGCCAAGGCCGGGCTGAAGGTCAACGCATCGGAGTTCCTGGCACTGGTCGAGGACGCGGCACGGCGGCTCAGCCCGCCCAACCCTGACCCGGCGCACTACTTCTCCCCCGACCAGCGCGGCACGCTCGCCGATGTCGGGCTGGATCTGTCCGCGCACCGCGAGGGTGAGCGTGACTACCGGGCACGGACCGTCGCCGAGCACGCCGTGCTCGCCGACTCCGCACTCACCGTGCAGGATGCGGCGGCCAGGCTCGGCGTCGACGACAGCCGCATCCGCCACCGGCTCAAGGAACGCAGACTCACCGGGTGGAAGGACCAGGGCGGCTGGCGGCTGCCCGCCTGGCAGTTCACCGGCAGCGGCGTACTTCCGGGACTCGACGTCGTGTTGCGCGCGGTGCCCGACGACCAGCCTGCCCTGGTGGTCGCGGCGTTCATGAGCACGCCGCAGACCGAGTTGGTGATCAACGGCAAGCAGGCGACCCCACGCCAGTGGCTGCTTGCGGGCGGCGACCCCGAACCCGTGGCACGGCTGGCCGCCACTCTTGGCACACCGGTCTGAAACGGCGGCGGTACGAGCAAGGAACGGTCGATCGCTGTCCATGGCAAGGTTGCCCCTGCCGCCGTCGCGCAGCGTGCTGCTGAACGAGTTGCGCCGCACCGAGGACATCGTCGCGGTGCACCCGGCCACGCGGCTGGTCCGCATCTTCACCGCGCACGGCAACCACCCGCAGCGCTGGGACAGCTTCCGCTACACCGGCCCGCTGCCGCACGGCCGCTTCGACCCGCAACACCCCCGCCGCGGCGAACCGGTGACCGACCGCGGCAACGGCGTGCTCTACTTCGGGTTGTCCGTGCGCACCAGCGTGGCCGAGGTGTTCCAGACCACCTCGACACTCGATCGCAAGACCAGGGGTCCGCACCTGGTGGTGGTCCGCCCGGCGAGGACGCTTCGGCTGCTCGACCTTTCCGGGCTGTGGCCGACCCGGGTGGGAGCCTCGCAGGAGATCTCCAGCGGGCCCAAGCGGATCACCCAGGCATGGGCCCGCGCCATCCGCGCCGCCTACGACGACCTCGACGGACTGTGGTACCGCTCCTCGATGGACTCCGGTGCCCCTGCCGTCTGCCTGTGGGACCCGCCCGCAAGGGCCGCGCTGCCCGCCGCACCCGACGTGTTGCTGCAACTGGACCACCCCGGGCTGGACGTCCCGCTCAGCCGGGTGTGCGACGAGCTGAACTACCTCATGCTGAACTGATCACGTCACTGATCACGTCACGGCGGGCGGAAGATGCTTTCGCCACCATTCGAGGACGGCCTCGAACCGCCGTTTGCGGTGCCTCGGCTTACCCGACCGGGTCAACTCGTGTCCCTCGCCGGGGAACAGCAGCAACTCGGTGTCGGTGCCGTTGCGCCGTAGCGCGACGAACATCCGCTGGGCCTGCTCCAGCGGGCAGCGCCAGTCGCGCTCCGAGTGCACGACGGCGAACGGGATGGTGATGCGGTCGGCGTAGGTCAGCGGGCTGGTCTTCCTGAGCAGTTCGGGGTCGCTGCCGACGTAGTTCTCGGCGAACCACCAGCCGATGTCCGAGCTGCCGACGAAGGAGTCCCATGCGTTGACCGCTCGCTCGCTCCATGCGGCGCGGAAGCGGTCACCGTGCCAGGCGGCCAGCCAGCCCGTCATGAAGCCACCGTAGGAACCGCCCTGCACACCGACGCGCTCGCCGTCGAGGTCGGGCCTGCGCAGCGCCTCGTCGAGGAGCGCGAGCAGGTCGTGGGCGTCCACGGTGCCGAGCGCGCCGACCACCGCACGGCCGTGCCGCTGCCCGTACCCCGCCGACCCGCGCGGGTTGCCGAGTAGCACCGCGTAGCCCGCCGAGGCATACATCTGTGCCTCGTCGAACAGGCTCCACTCGTACTGCGCGAACGGGCCGCCGTGAATCAGCAGCAGCACCGGATGCGGGCCCTCGCCCTCGGGCTCGACGAGCCAGCCGTGCACCGGGTAGCCGTCGGGTGCGGTGGCGGTCAGTTCCGTGGCCGGATGTATCCCCGCCTGCCGAATCGGCTCGGAGAAGTCGGTCAGGGTCCGCTCCTCACCGCCCTCCAGCAGCACCACCTCGCCCGCGTCCCGCTGACCGCAGCGAACGACGGCGACGCGCTCGCCGTCCACCACGAAAGTCCGCACGGCGGCGCGCCGTCCCGCCAGCACGGGCATCGCGTCCAACGCCACCGGCTGCCCCGAGCGCGGCACCGAGCGCAACTCGGCTGCGCCGCGGTTGCGCACCACCACCAGCACGCCGTCGCCGTGGGGCGCGGGCGGGCCCGCTTCGCCGACGCAGTCGACGGTCTCGGGGTCGGTCAGCCTGCGTGGCGACGCGGACGCGCCGCCGGTGAGCGCGGCTGCCCACAGACCGGTGTTGCGTGCCGCGGCGGAGAAACCCTCGTACTCGTCGGCGTAGAACAGCACCGTGCCGTCAGCCGTCACGGTGGGTTTGGCCGCCCTGCCGCTGGTGCGCGCCAGCAGCGCGGGCGCACCGCCGGTGGCGGGCACCGCGTAGATGTCGCTGTGCAGCGTCTCGGAGCGGTCCCAGTCGCGGGGAGCCACGACCAGCACGTGCGTGCCGTCAGGGGTCCACGCCGGATCGCTGACACTCGCGCGGTCGTCGGTGAGCGGGGTCGGCACCCGCTGCTCGGCCCCGTCTTGCGCCTCCGGCGCGTCGAGCGCGTCGAGCACGAACAGCCGCGCGGGCCGGTCGCGCAGGAAGCCGACGTCGTCGATGCGGTAGTCGAAGCGGGTGATCAGCCTGGGTGGCTCGGCGTCGGGCTCCGGGCCGGTCTCCTCGGCGTCGCCGTCGGCGGGAGTGCCGTAGCGACCCGGTTCGGGCACGCGTGCGGTGAAGGCGATCCGGCGCGAGTCCGGCGCCCACACCGGCGGGTTCACGCCGAGCGGCAACGCGGTGAGCCTTCTGGGCTCACCGCCGTCCGTGGGCATCACGTACAGCTGCGGCCGCTCGCGCCCCTGTGCCCGGGTGAAGGCCACCCAGCGCCCGTCGGGAGAGATGGCGGGCGAGGCGTCGCGCTCACCGTGGGTCCATGCCGTGCCGGTGCCGGCCACGCCGTCGAGGTCGATGCGGCGCAGCGCACCGACGTAGCTGTCGGTCCGCAGGTCCGGCCGGGTGAGTGCGGTCAGCAGGAGTTCACCGTGCAGCGCGGGCCTTCCCGGCACGGCGAACAGTTCGAGATCGGCGGGTCGCATCCGGCGATCGTACCCGAACTCCTTAGCGAGCCTAAAGGTTTTACCCGTCGCGGGATGTGCTCGACGCGTCCTCCGGGGCGGACGGGCGCAGGTTCAGTTTGCTCACCGCCCCCGGGTCGCGACGGGACTTCAGGATGCTCGCCACAGTGGTGATCACCAGCACCGAGACGATCACTCCCAGCGAGGTCCAGTTGTTGATCTCCAGCCAGGCCGGTGTCACGTGGTACTCGTGCAGCGCGTGCAGCACGAGCTTCACGCCGATGAACGCGAGGATGAACGCCAACCCGTAGGACAGGTAGACCAGCTTGGTCACCAGCCCGCCGAGCAGGAAGTACAGCTGCCGCAGCCCCATGAGCGCGAAGGCGTTGGCGGTGAACACCAGGTAGGCGTCCTGCGTGATACCGAAGATCGCGGGGATGGAGTCCACCGCGAACAGCAGGTCAGCGCTGCCGATGGCGACGATCACCACGAACATCGGCGTCAGGTACCGCTTGCCGTCCCGCTTGACGATCGACTTGTGCCCCACGTACTCGTCGGTGACGGGGAAGACCTTGCGCACCCAGCGGGTCACCAGGTTCTCGTGGTACTCCTCGTGCCCGCTGTCGCCGCGCACCATGCTGATCGCCGTCCACACCAGGAAGGCGCCGAAGATGAAGAAGATCCATACGAACTTGGCGATGAGCGCGGCACCGATCGCGATGAACGCGCCACGCATCACCAGCGCCAGCAGGATTCCGATGAGCAGCACGCGGTGCTGGTGGATCGCGGGCACCCGGAACGACGACATGATCACCATGAAGATGAACAGGTTGTCGACCGACAGCGAGTACTCGGTGAGGTAACCGGTGAAGAACTCGACCCCCGGGTCGTGACCGCCGAACAGCCACACACCGATGCCGAACACGATCGCGCACGAGATGTAGAAGATCACCCAGCGCGCGGCTTCACCGGTGGTGACCTGATGGGGCTTGCGGTCGACGATCACGAGATCGATCGCCAGCAGCGCGAGCAGGCCCCCGATGGTGGCAAGCCACAGCCAGAACGGCACGGTCATATGACGACAACCTCCGGTTAGCGGAAATACGGGCCACTACCCGGAGGTCTCTTCCACCGGCCGCGCCGGCCGACGGCGCCGGGTGCCCCAGGGACAGCCGTGCTGACGACGCCGCCGCGAAGGAATACTCCCCTCCACAACGTGTCCAATCATCGCGGGTCCGGATTGGGAAAGCCAGCCGCTGCGGCTCACACCGGGCGACTTCCGCCGTAACCTGTGTCACAGGCGCGGCTGGAGCCCGCCTCGGGCGAGGATGCCCACAGCGGGTTCTCAGCAAACGCCGCATAGTGTGAGGGCGTGCGCCGAACTCCACGTCCACGCGGCCGTCGGCTGCGCCTGCTCGCGTTGCTCGCCGCCGTCGTCGTCCTCGGCGCGGGTGCGGTGCTCTGGATCGGCGACGGCGACGAGACACCTTCCTACCTCACGCGGGACGCCACAATCGACGTCGCCGCGGCCCCCGGTTCGCAAGAGCGCGTGCAGCTGGACACCACGCTGTACGTGCCGGAGGTGACCCCCGCTCCCGCGGTGCTGCTGCCGCACGGCTTCGGCGGGGACAAGAACAGCGTTTCCCGGGAGGCGGCCGAACTCGCCGAGCGCGGGTTCGTCGTGCTGACCTACTCGGCGCGCGGCTTCGGCACCAGCACGGGGCGCATCGCGCTGAACGACCCCGACTACGAGGTCGCCGACGCGGTCCGCCTCGTCGATCACCTCGCAGGGCTGCCGGAGGTGCTGACCGAGGGTGACGGCGATCCGCTTGTCGGCGTCACCGGTGCTTCCTACGGCGGCGCGCTTGCCCTGCTGCTGGCGGGCACGGACGAGCGGGTGGACGCGATCGCGCCGGTGATGACCTACAACGATTTGGCGCAGGCGCTGCTGCCGAACTACGCCACCACCGGCGAGTCGCGCGCCACCACCCCCGCCGCGGGCATCGCCGCCGACGGCGGAGTGTTCAAGCGGGCATGGGCGGGCACGCTGTTCTCCGCCGGACTCGGAGCGCCAACGGCAGGCGGCCCCGGCGCCGAGGCGATCGAGCCGGGCGACGAGCTGGACAACGGTGACAGCGGCACCGGCGGCACGGGCGCCACCGGCGAGGCCGGCGAGGCCGGTGCCGGTTTCGGGACCTCAGCGCCGTCCGGCGCGGCGCGTCAGGGCAACCCCGCGCCGCCCGCCACGGACGAGGTGTGCGGGCGCTTCACCGAGCAGGTCTGCGCCGCCTACAACGACGTCGCCGTCGACGGCCGGGCGAGCGAGCCGACGCTGGCGCTGCTGCGCCGGGTGTCCCCCGCCTCGGTCACCGGCGAGATCACGGTGCCGACCCTGCTCGTCCAGGGCGAGAACGACACCCTGTTCGGCCTCGACCAGGCCGACGCCAACGCCCGGCAGATCTCCGAGGCGGGAGCACCCGTTTCGGTCATCTGGTACACCGGCGGGCACGACGGCGGTGTGCCCGGCCCGCAGCTTCGGGCCACCATCGGCGACTTCCTGCAAGCCCACCTCGACGCCGAGCACACCGGCGAGACCGCCGCCCCCGCACCGTTCCGCTACGACGTGCAGGGCTCGCTGCGGGCATCCGGTGCGCCGTCTGTGCGCAGCGTGGAGGCCGACGGCTATCCCGGTCTCGGCTCCGGTGAAACCCTGCGCCGCACGGTCCCGCTCGGAGGACCGGAGCAGGTGGCCCTACGCCCACCGGGGGCGACACCCGCCGCGGTGAGCGGTATCCCCGGCCTGAACCGGGTGGTGGCGAACTCCTCGCGGCTGTCCGGCCTGTTCACCGTCGATCCGCCCGGCCAGTCGGCGACCTTCCTCTCGCGGCCGCTGGACTCCCAACTGCTCGTGGCGGGCTCCTCGACCGTGCGGCTGCGGATCGCCTCGGCCGGTGGCCCTGCGCCCGCGGACGCGGCGGTGCTGTTCGCCAAGCTCTACGACGTCAACCCCGACGGCACCCGGACGCTGCCTGGCAACGCCGTCTCCGCGATCCGCGTGCCGTCGTTGCCCCCCGACGGCACACCCGTCGAGGTGACCGTGACGCTGCCGGGTGTGGTGCGGCCGGTGGAGTCCGGGCACCGGCTGCAACTCGTCGTCGGCACGACCGACCAGTCCTACGCCACCCCCACCACACCCGCCGCCTACCGCCTCTCGCTCGCGGGCGACGCACGGCTGGCCGTGCCCGTGGTCGGCGGCAACACCGTGACGTCGGGGTGGCCACTGCCGCAACTGCTCGGCATCGCGGGCACCCTCGCGCTGGCCGCGGCGGTGGCGGTGGTGGCCGCGCTGCGGCGGCGCCGCTCACACCGGCCGGACCCGGCGCTGGAACACACCCCGCTGGTCATCGAGGGATTGACCAAGTCCTACCCCGGCGGGCTGACCGCCGTGAGCGGGTTGTCGTTGCGCGTGGAGCCGGGCCAGGTGCTCGGCCTGCTCGGGCCCAACGGCGCGGGCAAGACCACCACGCTACGGATGCTGATGGGCCTGATCACCCCCACCGAAGGCGAGATCAAGGTGTTCGGGCACCCGGTGCGACCCGGTGCGCCGGTGCTGTCGCGCATCGGCTCGTTCGTCGAGGGCTCCGGATTCCTGCCGCACCTTTCCGGTGAGGCGAACCTGCGGCTGTTCTGGGCCGCGACCGGGCGGCCACCGGAGCGCGCGCACTTCTCGCAGGCACTGGAGATCGCCGGGCTCGGCGACGCCGTGCACCGCAGGGTGCGCACCTACAGCCAGGGCATGCGGCAACGGCTGGCGATCGCGCAGGCGATGCTGGGGCTACCGGAATTGCTGGTGCTGGACGAGCCGACCAACGGCCTCGACCCGCCGCAGATCCACCAGATGCGCGAGGTGCTGCGCCGCTACGCGGCCACCGGCCGCACGGTGCTGGTGTCCAGCCACCTGCTCGCCGAGGTGGAGCAGACCTGCACGCACGTGGTGGTGATGCACCGCGGCAGGTTGGTGGCCTCCGGCGCGGTCACCGACATCGTCGCCGGTGGCGAGGCGACGTTCCGGGTGGACCGCCCCGAGGCGGCCGCGGAGGCACTGCGCGCGGTCGGCGGGGTCTCCGGCGTGGACGTCGAGGGCCAGCTGGTGCATGCCGACCTCGACGGCCTGCCACGCTCGGAGGCGGTGGCGGCTCTGGTGCGTGCCGGGGTCTCGGTGGAGCAGGCTGGTCCCCGCAGGCGCCTGGAAGACGCGTTCCTACAGTTGGTCGGCGAAGGCGAGGGCGGCTGATGAGCACCGACGCCGGGAGAACCCCCGACGGCACCGGCGCTGAGGCCGGGCGGCACGGCGTGCACACCGATCCGGCTGCGCTGGACGAGCTGACCGAAGCCGCCCGCGGGGAAACCGTGCGGGTGGGGCCGGACGGGGCCGTCGCGGGCTACCGGGCGGCACGGACGCTGCGGCTGGGTGTGGAGTTGCGCAGGCAGTTGCGCAGGCGGCGCACCCAGCTGGTCCTGGCGCTGGTGGCGCTGCTGCCGTTCGTGCTGGTGCTGGCCTTCGAACTCGGCGACGCCAGCCCGAACCGCCGTTCGGGCGGCTTCATCGACCTCGCCACGGCGAGCGCGCCGAACTTCGTGGTGCTGGCGATGTTCGTCTCGGGCTCGTTCCTGCTGCCGATGATCGTCGCGCTGTACTTCGGCGACACGGTGGCAAGCGAGTCCTCGTGGTCGAGCCTGAAGTACCTGCTGGCCATCCCGGTGCCCCGGCACCGGCTGCTGCGGCAGAAGGCGGTCGCCTCGGCGCTGCTGTCGGCGCTCACGGTGGCCGTGCTGCCGGTGGTCGCGCTCGGGGTCGGGGTGGTCTGGTACGGGGCGGGTGAGGCGATCAGCCCCACCGGCGACTCGATCGCGTTCGAGCAGAGCCTGGTGGCCATCGCGCTGGGCACCGGCTACGTGTTGCTGCAGCTGTCCTGGGTGGCCGCGCTGGGACTGCTGCTGAGCGTGTCCACCGACGCGCCGCTCGGCGCGGTCGGCGGCACGGTGCTGGTGTCGATCCTGTCGCAGATCCTGGATCAGATCACCGCGCTCGGTGACCTGCGTGACTTCCTGCCCACGCACTTCTCGTTCGCGTGGATGGACCTGATCGCCACCGACGTCGAATGGACCGACATGGCCTCGGGCGTGCTGTCGGCGGTCGTCTACGCGACCGTGTTCGGGTTGCTGGCGGCCCGCCGGTTCGCCACCAAGGACATCACCAGCTGACCGAGCCCGGACGTTGGGCCTCGGCGGGGAAGTCAGCCAGGTTGCCCACCAAAGGACGTCACGAGCTGACCGAGCCCGGGGTTTCCACCGCCGCGCCGTCAGCACACCCGGAACTCGTTGCCCTCCGGGTCGCTCATCACCAGGCACCTGGCGCCTGGCTCGTCGAGTTCGCGTACCAGCCGCGCGCCCGCGGCCACCAGCACATCGGCCCTGGCCAGCACCTGCTGCCAACCGCGCTCGGTGTGCTGGTGCGGCGCGCTGGCCACGATGTCGAGGTGCAAGCGATTCTTCACCGTCGGGCGTGCGGGCACGCGCTGGAACAGCAGCCGCGGGCCTGCCTGCGCGGGGTCGACGACGGCCACCTTCGAGTCCCAGCTCTGGCGTGGCAGCCCGAGCGCGTCCGCGAAGTCGGCCCAGGAACCGTACCCCTGTGGCGGCGGCTGCAACTCGTAGTCCAGCGCGATCGCCCAGAACTCGGCGAGCCTGCGGGGATCGGCCGCGTCGAAGGTCACCTGCACACCCAACGCCATCTGCGCTGTCTCCCTTCCCCTGCTGCTGACAAGTCTGCCGGGCACGGGGGACAATCGCGAACGTCAAGCCTTCCCGGTCACCGGCTCGCACCGGCGATTCGCCCCAGGAGGCCACATCATGCCTCGACCCGTTCATTTCGAGATCCATACCGGCGACCCCGAACGGGCCATCGCCTTCTACACGGCGCTGTTCGACTGGTCGTTCGAACGGTGGGGCCCCGAGCCCTACTGGTCGGTCACGACCGGTGAGGGTCAGGGGATCGACGGCGGCCTGCTGCTCCGCAGCGGCCCGCCGCCCGACCCGGACTCCGCACCGGGAGCCTTCCCGCTCACGATGGAGGTCCCCGACATCGACCTGCTGACCAGGGAGGTGGTGCAGGCCGGAGGCACGGTGGCGAGCGAGAAGAGCGCGATACCGGGGGTGGGGTGGCTGGTGCACTGCCGCGACCCAGAGGGCAACCTGTTCGGCATGCTCGAGCCCGATCCGGACGCGGGTGAGCGCACGCGCGGAGTTACTTGACTCCGGCCGCGTCCATCCCGCGTAGTTCCTTCTTCAACTCGGCGATCTCGTCGCGCAGCCGGGCGGCCAGTTCGAACTGCAGGTCCCTGGCCGCCTGCATCATCTGGTCGGTCATCTGCTGGATGAGGTCGGCCAGCTCGGCACGCGGCATGGTTGTCACGTCCCGGTCGGCCAGCACGCCCGAGCTGCGCACCCTGTCACCATGCTCCGGCTTCTTGCCGCGCGAGGAGTTACGCCCGGAACCGCCCACCTCGATCTGCTGCTCGGAGTCGTCCGCCTCGGTGTAGACGCGGTCGAGGATGTCGGCGATCTTCTTGCGCAGCGGCTGCGGATCGATCCCGCGCTCGGTGTTGTACGCGATCTGCTTGGCACGCCGCCGGTTGGTCTCGTCGATGGCGTAGCGCATCGAGTCGGTGACCTTGTCCGCGTACATGTGCACCTGGCCGGACACGTTGCGGGCCGCACGACCGATCGTCTGGATCAGCGAGGTGCCGCTGCGCAGGAAACCTTCCTTGTCGGCGTCCAGGATCGCCACCAGCGACACCTCCGGCAGGTCGAGACCCTCCCGCAGCAGGTTGATGCCGACCAGCACGTCGAAGTCGCCGGAACGCAGCTGCCGCAGCAGTTCCACCCGGCGCAGCGTGTCGACCTCGGAATGCAGGTACCGCACGCGGATGCCCAGCTCGAGCAGGTAGTCGGTGAGGTCCTCGGCCATCTTCTTCGTCAGCGTGGTGACCAGCACCCGTTCGTCGCGGTCCGCGCGCGTCCTGATCTCGTGCACCAGGTCGTCGATCTGGCCCTCGGTGGGTTTGACGATCACCTCGGGGTCGACGAGCCCGGTGGGACGGATCACCTGCTCGACGAACTCGCCGCCGGTCTGGCCCAACTCGTACGGCCCCGGCGTCGCCGAGAGGTACACGGTCTGCCCGATGCGGTCGGAGAACTCCTCCCAGGTCAGCGGGCGGTTGTCCAGCGCGCTCGGCAGCCGGAAACCGTGCTCGACGAGGGTGCGTTTGCGCGAGGCGTCACCCTCGTACATGCCGCCGATCTGCGGCACCGTCACGTGCGACTCGTCGATCACCAGCAGGAAGTCGTCGGGGAAGTAGTCGAGCAAGGTGGCGGGCGCGGAACCCGGCGGACGCCCGTCGACGTGCCTGGAGTAGTTCTCGATACCGGAACAGGACCCGATCTGGCGCATCATCTCGATGTCGTAGCTGGTGCGCATCCGAAGCCGCTGCGCCTCCAGCAACTTGCCCTGCTTCTCCAGCTGCTGCAGCTGCTCGGCGAGTTCGGCCTCGATGCCCTGGATGGCCTTCTCCATCCGTTCCGGCCCCGCGACGTAGTGGGTCGCAGGGAAGATCCGCACCTCCTCGACCTCGTTGACGATGTCGCCGGTGAGCGGGTGCAGGTAGTACAGCCGGTCGATCTCGTCGCCGAAGAACTCCACGCGGATCGCGAGTTCCTCGTACGCCGGGATGATCTCCACCGTGTCGCCGCGCACCCGGAACGTGCCGCGCGCGAACGCGAGGTCGTTGCGGGTGTACTGCACATCGACCAACGCGCGCAGGAAGGTGTCGCGGTCCACCTCGTCGCCCACCGCCAACCGCGTCGAGCGGTCGAGGTAGGACTGCGGTGTGCCGAGGCCGTAGATGCAGGACACGCTCGCCACCACGATGACGTCCCTGCGCGAGAGCAGGTTCATGGTCGCGGAGTGCCGCAGCCGCTCCACGTCGTCGTTGATCGAGGAGTCCTTCTCGATGTAGGTGTCGGTCTGCGGGACGTAGGCCTCGGGCTGGTAGTAGTCGTAGTAGCTGACGAAGTACTCCACCGCGTTGTGCGGGAACAGCTCCCGCAGTTCGTTGGCCAGCTGAGCCGCCAGTGTCTTGTTGGGCGCCATCACCAGCGTCGGCCGCTGCACGCGCTCGATGAGCCACGCGGTGGTGGCCGACTTGCCCGTGCCGGTGGCGCCGAGCAGCACCACGTCCTTCTCGCCCGCCGAGAGCCTGCGGGCGAGTTCGTCGATCGCGGCGGGCTGGTCGCCCGCCGGGGAGTAGTCGCTGACCACCTGGAATCGACCGTCCGAGCGGGGGATCTCGGAAACGGGACGGAACTCGGAGTGCGCCAGCACGGGGTGCTCGGTTGCGAATGCCACGTCTTTCAGAGTAGGCGCCCGCACCGACAGTTCGGAGCGCCCTCGGCCGGTCAGCCCGCCGCGCCGACCAACCCGACCGGGTTGCCGCGCACCGCGGCCGCCAGGCACACCTCGCAAGGCATGCCGGTGAACGTGGTGAGCACCTCGGCCTGGCCGGGTCGGATCCGCTCACCGCACAGCGCCGTCAGCTCCTCGGGCGCCGGTCGCGACTCGGGCAGCGGCACGACATGGCACACCCGTCTGGTCTCGCCCACGACGCCTCGACGCAAGCGGACAACCGCTACCGCTTCACCCGGTTCAGGCATTGTGGACCCCATATGGGGAGCGTATTGGCAGGCTGTCGGGAACGCTTCGTGTTCACCGACCAACGATTGACCACATTACTGGTACGACAGACCGAAGAACTGTCTACGATCGGGTGAGTACCCCGGTTCCCAGCCAACGGCACAGGTTCAGCGCCAGCTCAAGATCCAACCGGTTGTCCGACACCGGCCTGCCCACGAGTTCCTCGGCCTTGCGCACCCGGTACTGAACCGAATTCTTGTGCATCGTCAACCTGGAGGCTGCGGCCGTGTAGCTGCCACCGGAGGCCAGGAACACCCGCAACGTCTCCCGCAGCCGCGCGTGCTGCTCGTCGTCGACGGCGAGCGGGCCGAGCATGTCCTCCACCCACAGCCGCGCGGCGTTGAGATCGGATGTCATCAACGCCACCGCTCCCACCTCGCGAAACGTCAGGGCCCGCTCGCAGGCACCGCCCGCGGCCAGCGCGAGCGCCTGAACGCGCAGCGCCTGCCGGTGGGTGCGGCGAAAGCCGTCGAGACCCACTCCGGGATCTCCGATGGCAAGCCGCACGTCGGGGTCGGACTCGGCCAGCACGCGCTCGATCCGGCGACGCTGCGGCAGTACGGGCCCTTCGACCGGCAACCACACCCACGCGCACAGCTCGTCCCTCGGCACGAACAGCGCCCTGCCCTCGCCACCGTCGCCCACCAACCGGCCCGCGACCGTCTCCAGGCCCACGAGCGGGTCAGGCGGATGCGCGTCGGCGGGGTACCACGCGATCATCCCGACGTGGTGGCCGCGCAGCCGATAGCCCAGCGCCACCTCGGTGGCGTCCACGTCCACGCCGTCCTCGTCCAGCAACGCGCGGACCCTGGCCGCACGCACGGCGCTGCGGTTGAGCAGCCAGCGGTCGCGCTCCTCCTCGTAGGCCGAGACCACCTGCCGGGTGACGCGGTCGATGAAGGTGAAGGTGGTGGTGAGCGCGTGCCGCATCGTCAGGCCCAGCTCTTCGGGGTCGGAGATCTGCCGCGCCCCCTCGGCCAGCGCCTGGTCCAGCACCGCGGTCTGACCGAGGTAGTAGGCCCTGATCAGATCGACCACCGCGGTGCCGCGCTGGGCGAGCCTGCGCGCGTACTCGACGGCGGCGGCGGGCGCCTCGACACGTTCGGGGTCGATGCCGTGCTGGAAGATCCGAAACGCCGTGTCGATGTTTTGGTACACACTCGCCGACAGCAGGCTGACCATGTTCTCGTCGTCGTTGACCAGGTGCGGCAACTCCCGCTCGTACAGCGCCACGAGTTCGCCGGTCAGCTCGTCGGCTCTGTGCGCGAGAGCTGTCGCGATGCTCGCCAGACCGCGCATGACCCCCGGCTCGGTTTGCACGGCATCACTCTAGGGCGTGACATTCGCCTCACGGCTGTAAACCCCGCAAGATGGCCCGCATGGCCGTACACCCGCCCAAACACGAACGGTTCGACGTCGACGCGATGACCAACACCGACCCCAAGGGCACCGTCCGCGCGGTGCAGGAGTACCGGGTCGAGCCGTTCGGGCTGTACCTGGCGCGACCGGTGCCCGGCCGGGCGCAGTTCCACTACCTCGAGTCGTGGCTGCTGCCGGAACTGGGGCTGCGCGTCTCCGACTTCTGGTTCAACCCCGGCCACGAACGCGATCAGGACTTCTACCTCGACATCGTGACGGTCGAGGTCGACGCCCGCGACCGCGCGTGGCACACCACCGATCTGTACCTGGACCTCGTGCTGCGCTGCCACCGTGACGTGCGGGTGGTGGACACCGACGAGTTACTCGCCGCCACGGCCGCCGGGCTGGTGTCGCAGCGGCAGGCGACGTGGGCACTCGACACCGCCTTCGGCACCGTGGACTCACTCGCCCGGTACGGCTACGACCTCGCCGCTTGGCTGGCGACGCTGGGTGTCCAGCTGCGCTGGAAACGTCACCCGAAGGCCGGCTGAGGCCGCCCGCCCCGGCCCCGCCGCGAGCAGGCACCTCGGCAGCGCAACGCCGCACTCACACGGGCGCAACAGGGTCGACATACGACGGTGAGAGGTTGCGCCGCATGACGATGCCGATATGGGAACGCAGGAAGCTGCTGAGAGCGGCGACCGGACTCGCGGTGGCGGGCGCGGCCGCCGTGCCCACGCCGACCGCCGCAGCGAGCACCCGAGGGCGGGGACCCTCGATCCTGCAACCGAACGCGGGGCCGCGACGAGGGCATTACCTCGCGGCGAGACCGGACACCGTGACCTGGGGCAGGCTGCCCAACCGCGACAGCACACCCGCGGCGGTGATCGACTCCGGCTCGGTGATCACCATCGACACGGTCTCCCACGAGGGCGTGCTCGAGGACCAGGGCCAGGATCCGATGGAGTACTTCACCGGGCACGGCGTGCGGCCGTCGCAGGTCCTCACCGACGCCGTCGAGGTGGCCGCCGGCGTGCCCCACGACGGGCCCGGCCCACACGTGATCACCGGACCGGTCGCGATCCGCGGTGCCGAACCGGGGCACACGCTGAAGATCGAGGTGCTGGACCTGCGGCTGCGAGTGCCGTACGGAGTGGTGTCCAACCGGCACGGCAAGGGCGCGCTGCCCGGCGAGTATCCCGATGCCTGGGTGGGCAGGCCTGAGTTGGCGGCCTACTTCAACCCCGGCGGCAACATCAGCGTGTTCACCAAGGTCGGCAGCCGACGTGGCGAACTGGTCGGTGTGCTGCCCGGCGAACTCGCCCGGTTCCCGCTGGCGCCGTTCCTCGGTGTAATGGGCGTCGCGCGGGACACCTCGGAGCTGGTGAACTCGGTGCCACCGACCGACGCGGGCGGCAATATCGACATCAACGACCTCGGCCTCGGCAGCACCCTGTACCTGCCGGTGCGAGTGCCCGGCGCGCTGTTCTTCACCGGCGACCCGCACATGGCTCAGGGCGACGGCGAGGTGGCGCTGACGGCGATGGAAGGCTCGCTGCGCGCGACCTTCCGGCTGACCACGATCCCGCCGGGAGGGCCCGCACCGAAGCTCGCCTTCGACGAGCCGTTCGGCGAGACCCGCGACCACTGGGTACCGATCGGACTGTCCGATCCGGACGGTCCGGCCGACGGGCAGCAGACCAGTCTGGACGTTGCCATGAAACGGGCTGTGCGCAGCGCGCTGCGGTTTCTCACCGAGGAGCGGGGAATGCCGGAACCCCTCGCCTACGCCTATCTCAGCGCGGCCACCGACTTCCAGGTGTCCCAGGTGGTCGACATCACCACCGGCATACACGGCCTCATCCGCAAGACCGATTTCGGCCGCTGACCGAGGGCGACACGCGCCCGCCGCTCGTGGCGGCGGGCGCACCGGTGTCCGTGAACCGGTGACGCCGGTACCGGCCGTCACCCGCGCTCGGTGGCGCGGTCGAGGTCGAGCGCCCAGTACTGCCCCACGAGTTCTCGGCCGAAGCTTCGGTGGGGCTCCTGCTCGACCAGTTCGAAACCGCGGGAGCGGTAGAGCTTGCGGGCCGAGACGAGGTTGTCGTTGGTCCAGAGCGTGACGCGCCGGTAGCCCCCCTCGCGGGCGAAGGCGAGACACGTGTCCACCAGCCGGGCGCCCACGCCGCGGCCACGCGCCACCGGGTCGACGAGCAGAATGCGCAGCTTGGCCGTGACCGCGTCCGCACCCGCTACGCACAGTATGCAGCCGGCCCGCCTGCCATCGACCTCGGCGATCCAACCCGCCTCGCGCACCGGGTCGTGATCGTTGGCGAAGTCGGCGACGATTCGAGCCACCAGCGCCTCGAAGGTGCCGTCGAAACCGTATTCCGCCGCGTACAGCTCGCCGTGTGCCTGCACGATCCAGCCGAGGTCGCCGGGTCGGCCGATTCGACGTATGTGGCTCATTTCGACACTTTCCGTTACTGAAACGAGTGTGGTAGTTGTGTCAGACTAGCGGCATGAGCGATGCGGCCTCAACCGATTTCACCGACGGGGAACCCGACCGACCGGCTCCCCCGTCGCCGCGCAAGACCGAACTGCTGGAACGGGCCTACCGGTACGCGCTCGAACACGGCATCGCGGGCATCTCGCTGCGGCCGCTGGCCGCCGCGATCGACTCCAGCCCGCGGGTACTGCTTTTCCTGTTCGGCAGCAAGGAAGAACTTGTGCGCGCCTTGCTGGCGAGGGCGCGCGCGGAGGAACTGGCGCTGCTGGAACGGCTGCGGGCCGGAGCGCGGCAGCCACTCGGGCTGGCTGTCGTGGTCGAGCACCTGTGGGAATGGCTGGCCGCCGAGCAGCGGTGCGGGCTGCTGAAGCTGTGGGTCGAGGGGTACGCGCGTTCGCTGATCGAACCGGACGGTCCGTGGGCCGGGTTCGCGGTGGACACCGTCGAGGACTGGCTGGACGTGCTCGCCGCTCACCAGCCACCGGCCGAACGGGACACCGAGGAGGGCCGGGCGATGCGCACCGAGGTGCTCGCGTTGCTGCGAGGCACCTTGCTGGACCTGCTGGCGACCGGCGATCGGGAACGAACCACCGCCGCCGTACGCATGCGGGTGCGTTCGTTGCGAGCGCGTGAGTGAAGCAGGCCCCACGTGATCCCACGGTGATCCGCCGGTGAACAGGCAGGTGAGCAGTGGGTGGCAGTGGATGAGCAGGCAGGTGCGCGACACCGCCGACACCGCCGACACTACTGCGAAGGCCACCACCGAGTGCGCGAGAAGCGCCCTGGAACGCAGAACTCGCAGGCAGGAACGCAGAACTCGCAGGCAGGAGCGGGGGACTCGCAGGCAGGAGCGGGGGACTCGCGGGTCAGGGGTGAGGTTGGGCCGCGCGCTGTCTCAGCTCGGCCCTGCGCACCTTGGCCGAGGCCGTCATCGGCAACTCCGCCACCACGTGCCAGCGTCGCGGCACCTTGAACGGCGCCAACCGCTGCCTGCAGTAGGCGTCCAGCGCCTCGATGTCCGGCGGCGACGCGTTCGACGGCACCACGAACGCCACCACCAGCTCGCCCCACCGCTCGTCCGGTGCACCCACCACGGCCGCCCTTTCGACGTCCGCGTGACCGGTGAGCACGTCCTCGACCTCCTCGGGGGAAACGTTCTCACCACCGGTCTTGATCATGTCCTTGAGCCTGCCGACGATGCGCAGCCTGCCACGGGCGTCCATCTCGGCCAGATCGCCGGTGTGCAGCCAGCCCTCGCCGTCGAGAGCCTTCGCGGTGGCCTCAGGGTCGTCGTGGTAACCCCTGGTGATACGGGAGCCGCGCAGCAGCAACTCCCCGCGCTGCCCCACCGGCAGCGCGGTCCCGTCGGGGCCCGCGACCCGCACGTCGGTGCCCTCGATCGGCAGGCCGACCGTGTTCCTTCGCACCTCGTCGCTGTCGGTCAGCGGCGCCGTCTGAAGCGCGCAACCACAGGTCTCGGTCATCCCGAACGTCACCGACAGCCGCGCGCCGAAGCCGGACTCGATGGCCTCGACCATCCTCGGTGTCAGTGTGGAACCGCCGGTGAACACCACCCGCAACGACTCGAAACGCCCGGCAGGGAAGTCCGGCCTGGACATGAGCAGGTGCAGCAGTGTGGGCGCGGCCGAAAGCAGGGTCACGGCCCGCTCCCGCAGCACCCGCAACACCGCGCCCGGCTCGAACGGCATCACGATGTGCTCGGCCCGCTGCCACAGAGCCCCGAGCACGCCGAGCACGTTGCCCGCGGTGTGGAACAGCGGCATCGGGTTGAGCCACACCCCGCCCGGCGGCAGCCCGATGCGGCGGGCGAAGGCATGCGCGGTGTCGACCATGCCGCGATGGTGGATGCGCACGCCCTTCGCCGGGCCGCTCGTTCCCGAGGTGAACTGGATCTGCGCAGGCGAATCGGGGTCCACGACGGGCAGCGCGGCCGGTTCATCGTCGCCGAGCAGCGAGCGCGGATCCTCGCCGACCACCACCACCTCGGGCGGGTCCGGCAGCCGGGACACCACCGAACGCACCAGGTCGGCGCCGTCGTTGTCCACGTGAACGCTGACCGCCGAGGCGAGCGTGAGCGCGTGCTCCAGCTCCGGTGGCCTCGACTTGGGATTCACCGGAACCAGCACCATGCCGGCCAGCGCCACCCCGAGTTGCAGCAGCACCGCCTGCGGCCCGTTGGACAGGAAGGTCGCGATGTGCGAACCCACCGGATGGCGACGCAGCAGCGAGGCGGCGACCGCCTCCGCGTCCTCGAGCAGCCGCGCCGCCGTCCAGCTGTGCTCACCGCGGGAACCGACCGTGGTCAGTACCACGTCGGCGGGGCCCAGGCGGGCCGCCCTGCGCAGCACGTCGCCGACTACGGCTTCGTCCAGCGCCGGGGGCGGCACCGCCTGCCACTGCGAGCGTGCCAGGCTCATTCGAACCGGTAGCTGCTCGCGCTCGGGCCTTCCAGGGTCTTCTCGACCCGCAGCCCGGCCGGGACGTCCGGGTCCACCTTGGACACGAACACCTCGCGCGTCGGCGGCTCACCGACCTTGGTGTAGTCCAACTTGCCGGGGAAGAGCCCGCCGGTGTCCAGATCGGACGTCTCGCGCATCGCCTTCACCACGCCCTCCGGAGTGAGGTCACCGTTCTCGCACGCACCCTCCAGCGCCCGCGACAGCAGCTCGGCCTGCGCGTAGGCCAGCGGAACCTCCCACCCCTTGGCGCCGTTGGGGGCCTTGGACTCGTACAGTTCCACGGACTTCTTCACGTTCTCGCCCTCGGCGGTGTAGGGCGCGATGCTGGTGATGCTGTAGACGTTGTCCACCAGTGCCTTGCGCGAGGGGGTGTCCAGCAGCGCGGGGTTGAAGGTGGGCGTGTTGCCGATGATCGGCACGTCGACTCCCCTGGAGTCGAGCACGGCCGACAGCGAAGCCAGCTGCGAGGGCGCGGCCGACAGCAGCACCGCGGAAACCCCTTGCTGCTGCAGCGAGGCCGCCTGCGCCGAAAGGTCGGTGTCCTTCGGGGTGATCTCGATAGGCACGATCTCGACACCGCGCTCCTTCGCGGCGTGCTGCGCACCCGCCAGCGCGTCGCTGCCGTAGTCACCGACGAAGTACACGTGACCGATCTTGCTGCCCTTGGCGACGCCGAGGTCGTCGATGAGATAGTCGACGGCGTTGGCGGCCTCGATGCTGTAGGTGGAGCCGGGGACCTGCGCCACCTCCTTGTCCAGCGCGACGCTGGCCCAGCCCATGCCGCCGACGTAGAGGTTGTCCTCCTCGGCCAGCGGCAGTACGGCGGCCACCACCGGCGAGCCGAGCACCTGCTGCAACGCGACGACGTCGCCGGACATGCTGCGGTACAGCGACACCGCCTTCTGCGGGTCGTAGCCGTGGTCCTGCACCTGCAGGTTCACCTTACGACCGCAGACACCGCCCGCCTCGTTCTTGGCTGCCCAGTACGCGCGCTTCTCCTCCACCTGCACCGCCGCGCCCGCGGCGAACGGTCCGGAAAGGTCGGTCAGCACACCGATGTTGATCTCGGAGTCGGTGACGCCGTTGCCGGTCTTGACCTCGTCCGGGTTTCCACCTCCGCCTGCGGCGTTGGGGTCCGTGGTGCTACAGGCGGCCAGCACGGCCACGCAGCCCGCGGCGACCACGGCTGTCAGGGTGCGGATCTTTCTCATGATGCGACGGTCTCCTTCGACGTCGGTGCTACAAGACGCTGGCGCAGCCGGCCAAGACCTCCGGCGAGGCCGCCACGCAGGAACAGCAGGACGGCGACGATCGCGGCGCCGTAGATCAGGCGACTCAGGGTGGCCCCGTCGAGGCCGCCGGAGCCGACATCGGACAGGAACGGAAGCTGCGCGCTGTACTCGGCCAGCACCAGTGGCAACACGGACACGAACACCGCACCAGCGGCGGCGCCCGCTACCGAACCCACACCACCGAGCACGATCATCACCAGGTAGTCGATGGACAGCAGCAACCCGAAGGAATCGGGCGCGATCCTGCTGAACGCCAGCGCCATCAAGGCGCCGCCCACGCCCGCGTACACCGACGAGAGGGTGAACACGGTGGCCTTCGCCGTGGTGACGTTGATTCCCGCGGAAGCGGCGGCGACCTCGCTGTCACGTACGCTCGCCAGCGCCCTGCCCACCCGGCTGGACTTGACGCCGTAGGCGAACCACGCCGCCAACAGCGCGACGACCAGGAACAGGTACCACTGCCGGTGCAGGCCGTCGAACTCGGTGCCCAGCACCGCGAGGTAGTCGGGATCGTGGTTGCTGAAGCTGAACCCCGGGACCGCGAACGGCTCCACCGAGCGGCCGTTGAACCCGCCGGTGAGGTCCTCCAGGTTGATCCACAGGTGCCTGCCGAGGAACACCAGCCCCAGCGACGCCAACCCGAGGTAGATGCCACGCAGCCTGCCCGCGATGGGGCTGAACAGCGCGCCCGCGATCCCCGCGACCGCACCCGCGGCCAGCAGCGCCAGCAGCGGGGGCAATCCGAGGCCGAGCACCCGTTCGCCGGGCTCGCCGACCAGCACCGTGTAGGTGTAGGCCCCGATGCCGATGAAGAACGCGTGCCCCAGTGACAGTTGCCCTGCGACGCCCACCAGCAGGGTCAGCCCGATGGCGCCGACCACGGCGGCCATGGCGAACAGCCCCGTCTGCAGCCAGAAGTCGTCGAGCCACAGTGGCAGCGCGAGCGCGGCCAGCAGGGCGAACCCGCCCAGCGCGAGCATCGGGACTCCCGCCGCCCTGGTCATCCGCTCAGACACGGATGGCCTCCTTTCCACCGAAGAGTCCCTGCGGGCGCACCAGCAGCACCAGCAGCATCACCGCGTACGGGACGACCTCGCCGAACCCTCGGCCGAGGAAGTGCAGCTGCGACTCGTAGCCCACGGCCAGCGCCTGCGCGACCCCGATCACCAGCCCACCGACGATCGCGCCGGGGATGGAGTCGAAGCCACCGAGTACCCAGGCCGGGATCGCGGCCAGCGCGACGAGCGAGACGCTGGGGGTCACACCGGTGGCGGGGAAGGAGGTGAGGAAGACGCCCGCGATGGCGGCGAACGCTCCCGCCAGCGCCCAGCCCGTCGCGCTGGTGCGGCTGAGCCGGATACCCATCAGCGACGCGGTGTCGCCGTCCGCCGCGGCGGCCCGCATTCCGATGCCCCAGTCGGTGCGCGCGGCGAGCAACCCGAGCACGCCGAACAACACGATCGCCAGCACCGCCGCGATGGCCCTGGACGCGGGAAGCGTCACCCCGGCGAACTCCACCACGTCCGCACCCCACGGCGCGCCGTTGCTGAGTACGTCGTTGCCGATCTCGCGGGTCAGCTCCGTCAGCAGCAGGATGTCGACGCCGATGGTGAGAATCGCGAAGGTGCCCGGATTGGGCTCGGCGACGCGGCGCACCAGCAGCGTGTTGATGAGCGCGGCGACGGCCGCGGCACCGAGTACCCCGGCTGCCGCCGCGAGCCAGAACCCCAGCGGTTCGTGCAGCTTCGCGACGAGGTAGGCGCCGAGCAGCAGCACCGAGCCGTGCGCGAGGTTGAGCACGCCGGTCGCCTTGAAGACGACGACGAACCCGACCGCGATCAGCCCGAGCACAAGGCCCAGCGACAGTCCGTTGACCAGTTGGCTCAGCAGGTAGCTCACGCGGCCTCCGTCCCCAGATACGCCCGCACGACCTCGGGGTCGCGCCGCACTTCGTCCGGTGTGCCGTCGGCGATGCACTTGCCGAAGTCGAGCACGGTGATCCGCTCGGCCAGTCCCATCACGAACGGCATGTCGTGCTCCACCAGCAGGATCGAGATTCCCAGTTCCCGCTGCACCGCGGCGATCGTCGCCGCCATGTCCTGCGACTCGCCGTGGTTCATCCCGGCAACCGGCTCGTCCAGCAGCAGCAGGGTCGGCTCCGCGCACAGTGCCCTGCCGAGTTCCACACGCTTGCGGTCGCCGTAGGACAGCGTGTGCACCTCCCGCTGCAGCAGGTGCTCGATGCCGAGCAACTCGGCCACCCTGCCGACCTGCGCCCGGTGCTCCCGCTCCTCCCTGCGCGTGCCGGGCAACCGGAGTCCCGCCCCGAGCACGCCGCCGCGCATCAGCCGGTGCCTGCCGGTCAGCAGGTTGTCCTCCACCGTCAACTCCAGCGACAGCGAGATGTTCTGGAAGGTGCGCGCCACGCCCAGGTCCGCGATGCGGTGTGGGCGCAGGTCGGTCAGCTTGTGCTCGCCGTAGTGGACCGCACCCTCGGTGGCACGGTAGGCGCCACCGAGCACGTTGATGCAGGTGGACTTGCCTGCGCCGTTGGGGCCGATGAGAGCGTGCACGGTGCCCGGCGCGATGTCGAACGACACTGCGGAAAGCGCGGTGATACCGCCGAACCGGACGGTGAGGTTGTCCACCCGCAGCGGCCGCGAACTCGCCGTTTCCCGTTTGGCCCCCGCATGCATGACGGCGGCCAGTTCGCCGATGTCTCCTGCCTGCGCCCGCTGCGCCTGCTCGCCGTCGGGAGCCGCTTCGGGCACCGGACCGGTGCCACCCAGGTAGCGTTGCCTGACCTCGTCGGTGGCCGCGAGTTCTTCGGCGGGACCGGCGGCGGTGACCGTTCCCACCTCGAGCACGAAGGCCACATCGGACACCCGAAGCCCCATCGCCGCGTTCTGTTCGATCAGCAGCACCGAGGTGCCCTGCTCGTTGATCTCGGTGATCAGCTCGCCGATCTGGTGCACCAACTGCGGGGCCAGCCCCAGCGACGGCTCGTCGAGCAGCAACAGCCGGGGTGCGCTCATCAGCGCTCTGCCCATGGCCAGCATCTGCTGCTCACCGCCGGAGAGCAGCCCGCCACGCTGGCGGCGGCGACGGGCGAGCACGGGGAACAGGTCGAACACCCGGGTCAACGCTTCCCGCTTCGCCGCGCGGTCGCGTACCGCGAACCCACCCGCGCGCAGGTTCTCCTCGACCGTGAGGTCCCGGAACACCCGGCGGCCCTCCGGCACCTGCACCAGCCCCGACCGCATGGTTTCCGCGGCCGCGCCGCCGGTGATCGGCTTGCCGTCGAAGTGGATGGAGCCCGCGGTCACCGCACCGCCCACGTTGCCGAGTGATCCCGAGATCGCCCGCAGCAGCGTGGTCTTGCCCGCGCCGTTGCTGCCGAGCACCGCGACCACCGACCCGCGCGGCACCCACAGTGACACCCCGCGCAGAGCCTGCACCGCGCCGTCGTAGCGGACCTCGAGATCGGCCACGGCCAGCAACGGGTCCTCGGGCGGCCCGAACGGTTCCCGCCGCCCGCCTTGGGCAGCGCCGGTCACGGGATCGCACTCGTCGCTGAGTTGCGTCGGCATAGCCGCCTTCCTGCTGAGTTGGTCGTTTGGGTGGAGCTGCGAGGGCCGACCTGTCCGGGGTCCGACGGGCCGGCAGACGGGAACAACAATCGGGTTCGACCGCGAGGGCAACGTTAGATATATTCCTGCCGTGCGTCAATACAGCTTCGACCATTTATGTGATCGACACCTCTTGCGTAAGGGGCTGCCGGGATGAGCGGGCCACGCGAGGGCGAGGGCGTGCGCAGGAACCGCCGCCCGCAGCAGCTGCTGCTGGCCTTCCTCGGTTCGCTGGTGCTCGACAGCGACTGCCCCCCGCTCAGCACGCGCGTGTTCCTGCACGTGCTCGGTGACCTCGGCGTCGCCGAGGCGGCAGCCCGTGCCACGCTCGCGCGCATGACCCGCAAGGGGATGCTGGAGCGTACGCAGGAAGGCCGCACGGCCAGGTACGGGCTCACCCCCGCCGCCGAGAAGCTGCTCAGGCAGGCCAAGGAACGGGTCAACTCTCCCCGGCCGTTCACTCACGCCGACGGGGAGTGGACGCTGCTGAGCTACTCGATGCCGGAAAGCAGGCGCGACCTGCGCCACCAGATCCGTGCCCGGCTGGCGTGGGCGGGCTTCGGCGGGCTGCGTGACGGGCTGTGGATCGCGCCGGGCAGGGTCGACATCGCCGAGGTGTTCGCAGGCGAGCAGTTCGCCGAGGTGACCGGTGTCGCCGACGCGTTCCTTGCCGCACCGATGAGCGGCACCGACGTCAGCGCCCTGCTGCGCAAGGCATGGGACATCGAAGCGATCCGCGCCGAACACGAGTCTTTCATCGCCGCGTGGCGATCTGACCGGGGCAGGAAGGGCCGCTGGATTCCTCGGCTGACGCTGCTGGGTGCCGACTGGCTGCAACTGCTACGCACCGACCCGGGATTGCCCGCGTCTCACCTGCCCGGCGACTGGCCCGCTCCTGACTCGGCCGAGTTGTACCGGGAGCGTTTCGACGAACTGGAACCGCACGCCTCGGCGTGGCTTCGGGAACTGCTGCAGTCCGACGCCGGTCGCCGCTGAGAGGCTCGCCTGCTACCTGCTACCTGCCGCCCGGCGACCTGCTGCTGCTACGACGTCCAGCCGGTCTCGTCGGCCCACCGGCCC
This sequence comes from Saccharomonospora marina XMU15, assembly GCF_000244955.1. Lineage (GTDB taxonomy): Bacteria > Actinomycetota > Actinomycetes > Mycobacteriales > Pseudonocardiaceae > Saccharomonospora_A > Saccharomonospora_A marina. The sequence goes on from NZ_CM001439.1 coordinate 3,659,546, forward strand.
GCTCGCTCGAACGCCGCGCCGATCCAGCCCTGCTTCTCGGCCGCGTAGTGCTCGGTGGTGCCGTCGGCGGCGTGTTTGCCCGCCAGCGCACGCTTCAGCTCGACGTAGCCGTCGCGTTCGTCGGGGTTGGCACTCAACCAGTCGCGAAACAGCAGCGCCAGCCGCCATGCCGGGTTGGTCGTGGCGCGCACGTGCAGGTTCACCGGCCTGCCGGGGTCGGCTCCGACGTGTACCCGCTTCTCCCACCGGCCGGGTTCTGCGTGCGCCTCGTCGAACCACTGCCCGCTCATGGGCGGGAACCCGGCATCGGCGAGCGCGTCGGTCAGCGCGTCGGCTTCGTCCAGTGTGGACACCGTCAGTTGGAGGTCGAGCACGTCCTTGGCGAGCAGCCCCGGCACCGCCGTGGAACCGATGTGGTCCACCCGCAGTGCCCGCTCCCCTGCCGCGAGCCTGATCCGGGCCAGCGCCCGCTCGGCCTGCCTCGGCCAGCTGGGGTCGGGCTCCACCAGCACCGGTGAGGCGGGCCTGCGCGGCCTGCGCAACCGCAGGTTCGCCTCGAACGGGACGAGCCGGTCGGCCCACAACGCGTCCACCTCGGCCAGTACGACGTCGCGCGGGCCACCGTTGTCCAGCCACACGTCGGCGACCGCGCGCCGTTGCTCGGTGTCCGCCTGTGCCGCGATCCGGGCGCGGGCGTCGTCCTCGGCCATGCCCCTCGACTCCACGAGGCGGCGAACCCGTACGTCCTCGTCGGCGTCCACGACGATCACCAGGTGGTAGGCGGGCGCGAGATTGCCCTCGACGAGCAGCGGGACGTCGTGCACCAGGACCGCGTCGGGTGCCGCCGCAGCCATGAGTTCGGCGGTGCGGGCCCCGATGCGCGGATGCACGATCGAGTTGAGTCGCAGCCGGGAGTCGTCGTCGGCGAACGCCTTCGCGGCCAGCGCCTGCCGATCCAGCGCACCCTCGGAGGTGAGGATGTCGGGCCCGAAGGCGGCGACCAACTCGGCCAGCCCTTCCGTTCCCGGCTCGACCACCTCCCTGGCGATCCGGTCGGCGTCGATGAGCACGGCGCCGTGCTCGGCCAGCCGTGCGGCGACGGTCGACTTGCCCGCGCCTATCCCGCCGGTCAAACCCACTCGCAGCATGCCCGCATTGAACCAGCCGCCCCCTCCACCACCGAGACCGCCCGCGAGTCCCCCGCTCCCGCCCGCGAGTTCTGCGCTCTCGCCCACGAATTCCCTGTTCCCGCCCGCGAGTTCTGCAATCGCCAGATGCGGGCACCGACGCAAACGGCGGTGGCCCCGGTTCACCGAAGAACCGGGGCCACCGCCGTCAGTCGCTGCTCAGTAGCAGACCGGGTGAGGCTCACGCACCGCCGGAGAGCTTCTCCCGCAGAGCCGCCAGCTGCTCGTCGCTGGCGAGCGTTCCACCGCTGGCCCGCTGCTCCTGCTCGGGCTGCGCGGAGCTGTAGTTCTGCTCACCGCCCGCGTTGCCACCCTCGGCGGCCGCGGCCGCGTTGGCCTGCGCGGCCTCGGCGACCTGACGCATGTGCTGCTCGTAGCGAGCATGCGCCTCGGCGTACTGCTTCTCCCACTCCTCACGCTGCTTGTCGTAGCCTTCCTGCCACTCCTGCGTGTCGGGGTCGAAGCCCTCGGGGTAGATGTAGTTGCCCTGCTCGTCGTACTCGGCGGCCATGCCGTACTGGGTCGGGTCGAAGTCGGAGTCGGAGGTGAAGCCCTCGTTCGCCTGCTTCAGCGACAGCGAGATCCGGCGCCGTTCCAGGTCGATGTCGATGACCTTGACCATGACCTCGGTTCCGACCTGCACCACCTGCTCGGGGATCTCCACGTGACGCTCGGCCAACTCGGAGATGTGCACCAGACCCTCGATACCCTCCTCGACGCGAACGAACGCGCCGAACGGGACGAGCTTGGTGACCTTGCCCGGCACGATCTGCCCGATCGCATGGGTGCGGGCGAACTGCCGCCACGGGTCTTCCTGGGTGGCCTTCAGCGAAAGCGAGACGCGCTCGCGGTCCATGTCGACGTCCAACACCTCGACGGTGACCTCCTGGCCCACCTCGACGACCTCGCTGGGGTGGTCGATGTGCTTCCAGGACAGCTCGGACACGTGGACCAGACCGTCGACACCGCCGAGGTCGACGAACGCACCGAAGTTGACGATCGACGAAACGACGCCCTTGCGGACCTGGCCCTTGGCGAGCGCGTTGAGGAACTCGCTGCGCACCTCGGACTGGGTCTGCTCCAGGTAGGCCCTGCGGGACAGCACCACGTTGTTGCGGTTCTTGTCCAGCTCGATGATCTTGGCCTCGAGTTCGCGGCCCACGTAGGGCTGCAGGTCGCGCACGCGGCGCATCTCCACCAGCGACGCAGGCAGGAACCCGCGCAGGCCGATGTCCAGGATGAGGCCGCCCTTGACGACCTCGATGACGGTGCCGCTGACCGGCTCGTCCTTGTCCTTGAGCTCCTCGATGGTGCCCCAGGCGCGCTCGTACTGCGCGCGCTTCTTCGACAGGATCAGGCGGCCTTCCTTGTCCTCCTTCTGCAGAACAAGGGCCTCCACCGCGTCACCGACGGCGACAACCTCTGCCGGGTCGACATCGTGCTTGATGGACAGCTCGCGGGAGGGGATGACACCCTCGGTCTTGTAGCCGATGTCGAGCAGCACTTCGTCGCGATCGACCTTGACGATGGTGCCTTCGACGATGTCGCCATCGTTGAAGTATTTGATTGTCTTGTCGATAGCTGCGAGGAAGTCTTCCTCCGTCCCGATGTCGTTCACGGCGACCTGCTGCGCCTGTGGGGCGGACGTCGGGGCGGTGGTGGTGTCGATGGTCATTAGGTGGGTTGCTCCGGTAGCGGCTGGGGTCTCGTAGGCTTTGCGGTTTGCGTAGCGCGTCGTGGGCAGAACGGCGATCGCTGTGCAATCGTTCGATCAAGAACGGCCGCGAGCATCACCAGTGCGCGACCCCGGAGTCCCAGCATGCGTTCCGCTGGGTCGAAGGCAGCGCGGACCCACTGCGCTTACAACTATCCTACGCGGTCACACCGCGGCCACACAATGAGGGGCCACGCCGGGGCGTGAGGCGACCGAGAAGGAGAATAGCGCCGTGTCCGATTCCGTACCAGGCTCCCGGCACGCGGACGCCGAGAGCCTGCTCGGCACCGCGCGGGTGAGCCACCGGCCGGTCGGATCGGCGGAGGCCACCTCGGCGAATCGGGCCTGGTGGGACGCCGATGCCGAGGCCTACCTCGCCGAGCACGAGGACTTCCTCGGGCAGGTCGACTTCGTGTGGTGCCCCGAGGGACTGCGCGAAGCGGACGCCGGGCTGCTCGGCGAGGTCACCGGCAAGGACGTGCTCGAGGTCGGCTGCGGGTCCGCTCCCTGCGCCCGCTGGCTGGTCGCGCAGGGCGCGCGGGTGGTGGCCTTCGACCTTTCCTGCGCCATGCTGCGCCACGCGGCCGAGGCGGACGCGAGCACCGGTCTGCGCCCCGCGCTGCTGCAGGCCAGCGCCGAGCGGTTGCCGCTGGCCTCGTCCCGCTTCGACGCGGCCTGCTCGGCCTTCGGCGCGGTACCCTTCGTCGCCGACCTCGACGCGGTGTTCGCCGAGGTCGCGCGCGTGCTGCGACCGGGAGGGCGCTGGGTGTTCGCGGTGACCCACCCGATCCGGTGGATCTTTCCCGACGATCCGGGTCCGCTGGGGCTGACCGCCGCCCAGCCGTACTTCGACCGCACGCCCTATGTCGAGGTGAACGAGGACGGCGACGCCACCTACGTCGAGTACCACCGCACGGTCGGTGACTACGTGCGCGCGCTCGACCGCGCCGGACTGCGGCTCGTCGACCTGGTGGAGCCGGAATGGCCGGTCGGGCACACCAGAGTCTGGGGCCAGTGGAGCCCGCTGCGGGGACGGCTGTTTCCCGGCACCGCGATCTTCAGCACCGTGCTCGGCCCGTGATCCGGTCCGCCGCTCGGCGCTGCCCTGCCGGGTGAACACGGTTGCCGCACCATGGCCTGCCCGGCGCCAGCGCACCGGGTGGCCGTCAGTACCGGTGCGCGGGCCTGCGCCCGCCCACCTGATGCAGCGACGACGGCTTGCCGAGCAGGGCCCGGTCGACCGCGTCGAGCACCGCGTCGACCACTTCCCGCCTGCCCAGTGCACGGTCGGTGTCGCGCTCGGAAACCTCGCCGAACAGCACCTGCTGTGTGGGGTGGTCGCCGAGCAGTGGCTCGGGCTCCGCGATGCCGTGCGCCAACTCGGCCAGCGGCCGCACCTCGACCACCGGTGCGCCCGCGGCGAGCATCGGTTCCACGGCGGTCAACACCGAGCGCCGGTACGACTCGTGCACCCAGCTCACCAGCAGCTCGGCGGGCGCGGTCAGCGCGGTCCGCACGGCGGCGGCCAACTCGACCGGCCGGTCCCAGTCCGCCCGCGTCCAGATCGCCCTTCCCGTGGCCTCGCTGTCGGTGACGGGAATCGGGTGGTATCGCCGACACGGAAGCACGACCCGCCACCCTTGGGCGACGAGTCGTGCGGCCGGTTCGCTGAGCATGCCGGACCCCGCCATCAGCAACGCGTTACGGTCCGCCATGCCCGCTGATTACCCAGTCGGGTGATGTCTCATTCCTTGGCCAACTCCTAGGCGCTGACCTGCCGGTTGACCGGATTCATCCAACCGCCACAACGCTGTGGCCACGGCGAGGACTGGCACACTCGATCCAGCAGACGCTGACAGTCGTCGGTGCAGAACTCGCCCCACCGCACCGAGGTGAAACCGCCGGAAGCGCCGCGGTCGCCGCACAGGGTGAGCACCGCCTGGCCGAGATCGTGCTGGGTGCACGCGGCCGGGGCAGCGGGCGCCTCCACCGTGCTGGGCAGTTCGATGCAACTGGTGTCCACTTCCGAGAACAGTGGCTGCTCCAGCTCGCCCAGGTCGACGCAATCACGCTGGGCCTGGGCTGCCCGAGCCTGCTGTTCCGCGGTGCCCGCCGCCGAGCTCATGGCGGTGAGCGCGAAGATCGCGGCCAGCACGGCCGCGACGAGAACCCCGATCCTCCACACCTTCTTCATGAATCCTCCGATCCGAGACAGCGTTTGAACGGCATGTCGGTACCGGAGTTGTTTGCCCGACCTACGGCAACCGAAGCCAAGGTGCTCGCATCGGGTGACTCGCTTGTTCGGCGACGACCGGCGCGGCCGGGCGAGTATCGGGCGAGTGCCTAGTGCGCCGCGTCGTTCCACGACCGGCCGAAGCCGACCGAGACCTCCAGCGGGACGGCCAGTTCGCAAGCCGCGCCCATCTCCTTGCGCACCAGTGTCTCGACATCGGCGTGCTCGTTGTCGGCGACCTCGAGCACCAGTTCGTCGTGGACCTGCAGCAGCATCCGGCTGCGCAGCCCGGACTCGCCGAGCGCGCGGTGCACCCCGAGCATCGCGACCTTGATGATGTCGGCGGCGCTGCCCTGGATGGGCGCGTTGAGCGCCATTCGCTCCGCCATCTCGCGGCGCTGCCGGTTGTCGCTGGTGAGGTCGGGCAGGTAGCGGCGGCGACCGAAGATCGTTTCCGTGTACCCGATCTTGGCGGCCTTGTCCACCACGGTGTGCAGGTAGTCGCGGACCCCGCCGAACCTGGCGAAGTACTCGTCCATCAGCCCGCGTGCCTCCTCGGTGGAGATACGCAACTGCTGGGACAGCCCGTACGCGGAAAGGCCGTAGGCGAGCCCGTAGTTCATCGCCTTGATCTTCGCCCGTTGCTCGCTGGTCACCTCGCCGGGTTCGACACCGAACACGCGGGCAGCCGTCGCTGCGTGGAAGTCGAATCCGGACTGGAACGACTCGATCAACGCTGCGTCGGCCGACAGGTGCGCCATGATGCGCATCTCGATCTGGCTGTAGTCGGCCGTCATCAGCTCCGAGTAACCGGGGCCGACCACGAAGGCCTCCCTGATCCGGCGCCCCTCGTCGGTCCTGATCGGGATGTTCTGCAGGTTGGGATCGACCGACGACAGCCGCCCGGTCGCGGCGATGGTCTGGTGCAGCGTGGTGTGGATGCGGCCGTCGTCGGCGATCGACTTGATCAGACCCTCCACCGTGCTGCGCAGCCTGGTGGCGTCGCGGTGTTCCAGCAGGTGCTCCAGGAACGGATGCTCGGTCTTCTCGTACAGGGTTTGCAGCGCGTCGGCGTCGGTGGTGTAGCCGGTCTTGGTGCGCTTGGTCTTCGGCATGCCCAGCTCGTCGAACAGCACCACCTGCAGCTGCTTGGGCGAGCCCAGGTTGATCTGCTTGCCGATCACCTGGTGTGCCTGCTCGGTCGCCTGCTTGACTCGGGCCGCGTAGTGGGCTTCGAGCGTGGTCAGCGCGTCGGCGTCCACCGCGATGCCCGCCGCCTCGAGTTCGGTGATGACGGCCAGCAGCGGCAGTTCGATCTCCTCGAGCAACTTCGCCGCGCCGATCTTGCCGAGTTCGTCCGACAGTGTCGCCGCCAGCTCCGCCACCGCCCTGGCCCGCACCAGCTCGCCGTGCACGAGTTGGGTGTCGGCATCGTCGGTGTCGAGCAGGGACAGCTGGCCGCCCTCGCCGGAACCCTCGGAGCGCAGCTCACGGCGCAGGTAGCGCAGCACCAGGTCTTCCAGCTCGAACGAGCGTTGCCCAGGGCGCACCAGGTAGGCGGCCAGTTCGGTGTCCATCGCCAGCCCCGCCAGAGTCCAGCCCCTTGCCAGCACGGCGTGCAGCGGCACCTTCAGCGCGTGGCCGACCTTGCGAACGGTTCCGTCGGCCAGCCATGCCACCAGTGCCTTCTCGTCGCGTTCGGCCAACTCGGCGACCGCGACGTAGGCGCCTTCGCCGTCGGGCGCGGCCAGCGACAGCGAAAGCAGGTCGGAGTTCACCGACGCGCCCGTGGTCCGCAGCGACAGCCCCACCGTGCCGCCCGCACGGGCATGCCGGTCCAGCCAGTCGCCGAGCGTGCCAGGCTCCAGCGCGCCACCCGAGACCTCGAAACCCTCCTCGGCCTCCGGTTCGGCGCTGGACAGCGTGGCGAACAGCCGGTCGCGCAGCACCCGGAACTCCAACTCGTCGAACAGCCGGTGCACGGCGTCGCGGTCCCACGGCCGCACCGCGAGGTCTTCCGGCGCCGTGTCCAGCGGCACGTCCCTGACCAACTCGGTGAGCTGACGGTTCAGCAGTACCGCGTCGAGGTGAGCCCGTAACGCGTCGCCGACCTTGCCCTTGACTTCGTCGACCCGGTCCACCAGCTCACCGAGGCTGCCGAACTGCTTGATCCACTTGGCGGCGGTCTTCTCCCCCACGCCGGGGATTCCCGGCAGGTTGTCGGACGGGTCGCCGCGCAGCGCGGCGAAATCCGGGTACTGCGACGGCGAGAGACCGTACTTCTCCAGCACCGCGTCGGGGTCGAAGCGCACCAGGTCCGAAACGCCCTTACGCGGGTACAGCACCGTGACCGAGCCGTTCACGAGCTGCAGGGTGTCGCGGTCGCCGGTACAGATGAGCACCTGAAACTCCGGCGTCGCCTGCGTGGTCAGCGTGGCGATGATGTCGTCGGCCTCGAAGCCTTCCTTCTCCAGCACCGGGATCGCCAGCGCCGCCAGGATCTCCTTGATCAGCTCGACCTGGCCCTTGAAGTCGTCCGGGGTGGTCAGCCGGTTGGCCTTGTAGTCGGCGAAGGCCTCGGAGCGAAACGTCTTGCGCGAGACGTCGAAGGCCACGGCCACGTGCGTCGGACTCTCGTCTCGCAACAGGTTGATCAGCATCGAGGTGAACCCGAACACCGCGTTGGTCACCTGCCCTGTGGAGGTGCGGAAGCGGTCGGCAGGCACCGCGAAGAAGGCCCGGTACGCCATCGAGTGCCCGTCGATGAGCAGCAGCCGGGATGTGTCGTTGGCTACGGAGGTGTTCTGCTGGGGGCTCACGAACGTGAGTCTAGGGTGAGGGTCGGACAGTCCCGCCTGTCGTGTCGAACAAGGAGCAGTGGGTGACCGAGCACGTGTCCGAAGAGCAGATCCGCGAGCAACTCGCGGGGATCAACCCCGAGGTCGCGGAGCAGCAACTCAACGACAAGGTCGGGCTCACCTTCGTGGAACTGAGTGCGGAGCGGGTGGTGGGCACGATGCCGGTCGCGGGCAACCTCCAGCCGTACGGGCTACTGCACGGCGGCGCGAACGCGGTGCTGGCCGAGGCGCTCGGTTCGACCGTCGCCGCGCTGAACGCGGGCGCGGGCCGCGCCACCATGGGGTTGGAACTGTCCTGCACGCACCACCGCGCCGCGGTGAAGGGCCTCGTCACCGGAGTGGCCACCCCGCTGCACGTGGGGCGCGGCACCATCACCGCCGAGATCGTCATCACCGACGAATCCGGCAGGCGGACCTGCACCGCCCGGCTGACCTGCATCGTGCGGGACAAGCCGCCGACCGGCTAGCGCGGGGCCGGCTCGCCGTCGTGGACCTCGACCTCGCACAGGTGCGCGCGTTCCTCGCCGCGGCCGAGTCGATGAGCTTCACCGGCGCGGCGCGGCGACTGCACCTGAGCCAGCAGGCACTGTCCAAACGGATCAGCAGACTGGAGAACGCCCTCGGCGTGGCGCTGTTCGTACGCAGCAACCGCACGGTCGAACTCACCGACGAGGGAAGGCGCTTCCTGCCGCACGCGCGGGGACTGCTGGAACGTGCCGACGCGGCGGTGGCCGCGCTGTCCGAAACCGACACACCCGTACGGCTGGATCTCCTCGACAACCGGCTCTCGCCGATGTTCCTGCTACGCAGGATGGCCGAGCGGGACGACCAGCTACGGGGCACCCGTGGCTGGCGGGGCGGGCTCGGCAACGCGATCGGTCCATTGCTGCGCGGCGAGGTGGACGCCGCTTTCGGACGGGTGCACGACCTGGACCGGGAACTGCCCTCGGAGCTCACCCACCGGCTGGTGCGGCTGGAGCCGCTGGTCGCGCTGCTCGCGCCCGAGCACCCGCTGGCGCGGCACGACGAGTTGACCATGGCCGAGCTGCGGGAGGAGGGCATCTGGCTGCCGTCGCTGGCGGGGCCTGCCGAGTGGCTGGGTTTCCTGCGTCGCATGAGCGAGCGATTCGGTGTCCCGCTGGACGGATCCGGCATCAGCTACGACCTGCGGCACACCCTCGAGCAGACCCGCTACGACAAGCTCAGGGTGACTCTGGCCGGTGCCGACATGGAGTTGTCGCCCGACCTCGACCTGCGGGGGTGCTGCCGTTTCGGCCCGTGCCGCTGTTCCCGTGGTCGATCGTGTGGCGCAAGGGCAGGCCTCGCCCGGCGCTGGCCAGGCTGTTGGAGCTGGCCGAACGAACGAGCCGGGCCGAGGGATGGCGCGAGCACGACCCGGCCCGCAGCTGGCTACCCGACGTCAACCAAGACGGGCGCGAAACCATTCGGTGACCTCGGCATCCACGGCCGCGGCATGCTCGGTCTGCGGGGCCTGTTCGACACCAGGCTCCTCGGCCAACGCGTGCTCCATTCCGGGAATCACCACCAGCCGGGCACGCTCACCCAGCGCGTCGCGCAGCGCCGAGGCGGGTTCGCGAAACGCGACGTCGTCGCGCTCGCCGACCACGAGCAACACATCCACGAAAAGCTCTTCGGCTCTGCGCACGAAGTCGTATCGGTGCGCGACCGCCCGCGACCGCCCGCTCCAGTGGTAGGTGACTCCGTAGTTGCGTTCGTTCGCCGCGACGGCGGGCGCCAGCTGGGTGACCGGACTGACCAGCGCGGCGGCGCGGACATCGACGTCCTGGCGAGCCGTGACCTCCAGTGCCACCGTCGCACCCGCCGAACCACCGAGCACGCCGACCGCGGTGTCCGCCACCGAAAGCCGCTGCCGCAGTTCGGCCACCACCGCGGGAAACTCCGCCGCAGCCTGCTCGGTGACAGGTTCGGCCACGTTGAGCACGTAATCCTGCGTCGCGAGTCCGAAGAACTCCTCCTCACCCCCCGCCGGTGCGCGTTCGCCGGACATCGGCAACCCGAGATACACCCGCCACGCGGACAGCCCCGCCATGGGAAGCGCGGCCGACATGGCTTGCTCGCTGCGCGGCGGGGACATCAGATGCCATGCCACGACCAGTGGCGCGGCGGTCCGGTCGTCAGCGGGAGGGAGTGCCACGAACGGCACACCCGCCGCCGTTCCTCGCATCGATCCACGGTCACGCATCGCGGGTCCTTTCGTCGCTCGGCTGTCGTACCCCAGCAGACCCACCTGCCGTTGCCGTGTCCAACAGCCATGACGGCGCCGGTCACACCCAAGGGTTGTGGCTCGTGGCCGCCCGCGGCTTCGACATGTCGCAGTCGGCCGATAGCCTTGCGTGATGGCGAGCGAGGACACCATGGTGGCAGGCGAGTTCCGACGTTGGGCGCGGGCCGCGGGCCGGGAGCCGGGCGCCGCGGAAACGGTCCTGGAACTGCTGTCCATCGAGTTCGGGGTCGTCGACCCTGGCGAGCTCGAGGCGGGCGACCTCCCGGACTTGCTGCTCGATGTCTGCCCGGACGAGGTCGATCCCGAGCGGATCCCCGATGTGCTGCTGGCCGTGTACGGGTTGCTGGACTTCGCGGTGGACACCGGCAGGCTGACCAGCGAGCAGGCGCTGGGGCTGCGGGGCGAGGTCGACGAGGTGGCCCCGACGGTGCTGACCGCGGGCGCGGACGACGCCGAACTGTTCGCTGTGGACGACGAACTCACCGAGGCGGAGCTGGCCGCACTGGACGGCATGGACGACGAGCTCGACCTGCGGGAGGTGTTCGGGCTGCCCGGCAGGCTGCCACCGCTGCGGCTGCCGGGCGAGCACGAACTCGCGCGTGCGGCGAGGTCCAGCCCGCTGCTCGACCGTGCCCGCCGGTTCGCGGCCTGGGTCGGCGAGGGTAGGGAGCTGGCCGACGGCGGGGATCTGCCCGCCGACGACGCCGCCGCGGCCGCGAAGGACCTCGGCGTGGACCTCGCCGAGCTGGCGCAGTTGTGGGACCTCGGCGAGGAGGTCGGGTTTCTCGAGGTCGGGGTCGACGCGGTGGCCGCCACCGAGGAGGTGGAGGGCTGGGTCGAGACCGACGACGACGACGTGCTGCAGCTGTGGCAGTTCGCGCTTGCCTCGCTGCTCGGCCGCAGCCTGCTGACCGACCAGGAACAGGCAGCCGACAGCAGGCTGGAGTTCTCGGCGGCGGGGCTTTCCTTCATGGCCCTGTTCCTCGCGCGCGAGGTGGGAATGCCATCGGCCGAGCTGAGCGCACTGGTCCGCGAGGCGGCGGTGGCCGACCTGCCGCAGGCCGAGGCCGACGGGGCGTGGCAGCAGTGGGTGCGCGACCACGGCGACCCCGCGACCGTGTTGTACCGGCGGCTGGCAGAACTCGGTGCTGTCGAGATCGACGGCGAGGTCGTGCGGCTGACGCCGCTGGGGCTGCACGCCATGTGGGAGCAGGTGTCCCAGTCCGGTGTCGAGGTGCCGTTGCTGCCTCCCGTGGCGGAGATGACGGCGGCCGATGTCGTGTCGGTGGGAGCGGAAGGCCGTGAGGAGTCGCTGGACGCCGAGTGGGAGCCATGGCTGGCCTCCCGCGAGCCGCAGGCCGCGGCACGCGAGTTGCTCGAGGTCGCCTCCGCCGCGACGCAACCGTGGACCAGGGTCGCCGCGACGGCATTGGCCGCGCGCCTCGGCGAAGCGGCGCTCGACGGCTGGCGCGCGGCGCTGGACGACCCCGCACTGCGGCCCTACTCCAAGCAGGAGCTGGCGGAGCTGGTCGGAGCCGCTCCGGAACTGGAGTTGCAGCCGGACGACGTCGCATGGCTGCTCGCCGACTCGCTCACCGGTGTCGACGAAGCCTACCGGCCGCAGGAGTTGGCCGACTACCTTGCCGAATCCGTGCCTGAGGACGCCGAGGAGGTGTTCGAGCGGTTGTGGCGGCTGGACCACCCCGGAGCGCACGAGGCGCTGACCCTCATCGGCCGCCACCACCCGGACAAGAAGGTGGCCAAGGCGGCGAGGAAGGCGGCCTTCAAGGTGGTCGATCGCTGAACCGCGGCCGGGCCTACTTGCCGATGTTGTCGATCACGGCCTCGGCGACCGCCTTCATCGTGGTCCTGCGGTCCATGGCGGTGCGCTGGATCCAGCGGAACGCGTCGGGCTCGGTGAGGCCCTGATTGGTCATCAGCAGGCCTTTGGCGCGGTCGATCAGCTTGCGGGTCTCCAGGCGATCGGTGAGGCCCGCGACCTCGGACTCCAGCGCCTGCAACTCGGCGAACCGGCTCACCGCCAGTTCGATGGCGGGCACCAGGTCACGCTTGGCGAAAGGTTTCACCAGGTAGGCCATGGTGCCTGCCTCGCGGGCGCGCTCGATGAGGTCACGCTGGCTGAAGGCGGTGAGGATCACGACGGGTGCGATGCGGTCGCCGGTGATCTTGGCCGCGGCCTCTATCCCGTCGAGCTTGGGCATCTTGACGTCGAGGATGACGAGGTCGGGCTTGAGGTCACCCGCGAGCTTGATGGCTTCTTCTCCGTCACCGGCCTCGCCGACCACCTCGTAGCCCTCCTCGCGCAGCATCTCCACGAGGTCGAGCCGGATCAAGGCCTCGTCCTCGGCGACGAGTACGCGACGCTGCGGTTCGGTGACGACACCGTTGGCCTCGGTAGCCGTTTCGGTCACCGGGGTCCTCCTGAAGGCGATTCGGCGGGTTGGGGATGCGGCGTGCCGCTACCGAGAGGCTACCGGTAAACGCGGGATCGTAGATGATGGCGTTCGCCACGTAAGGTAAGCACACGGAAACCCAGCCGGGTAGCCCGCCCGCGACGCCCCGAATGTTAGAGGCTGATGCACGCCGAGTAAAGTGTGGATCTACAGCCCCCGTAGCCCAATCGGCAGAGGCAGCGGACTCAAAATCCGTCCAGTGTGCGTTCGAGTCGCACCGGGGGCACCCTCCCACACCATGCAGAAACGGCCCCTCACCAGGCACAACGCGGTGAGGGGCCGATCTCGTGGTGTCCTACCGTGTCCGGCTATGTCCCGCCGTGATCCAGTCCTTGTGGCACCGGTGTGGCACCGATCTACGTCGAGTCGAGCCCCAGTGCCTTGCCGATCCGCTCGCGAGCCGCATGTTCTTGCCCCGCGATGACCTTGACGTAGCTCTGGTGCAGGACGGCAACCGAGTGCCCTGCCCACTCGGCCACCTGAGTCGGTCGCTGCGCACCCGAGCACACAGACGTACCCGGCTCGGTCAGCGCAGCCTTGCGGGTCTCGCGTCACACACCACCGGCACGCCTTGCGAATCCGCGCCTGGACGGCGAAAACATGGCTGGTGCGGCGGCCCCCGACGCCACCGCACCAGCCCGGGCTCACTCCGATCGAAGACCGTCCAGTTTGGTCACCTGGCGCAGCATCGGCAGACTCAACGCCGTCGCCGCCAGTACCGCGACCACCGCGGCACCACAGATGGTCCCGATCATGGCCGAATCCAGACTGAACTCCAGACCGGCGTAGCGCAGCGTGGGCCACGTGATCCCCAGCCCTGCCGCGACCGCGAGCACGACACCGACGGCGACGGGGATCGCGTTCTGCCACAGCGAGCCCCGTGCCAGTACCGAAAGTGGAACACCGGATGCCGACAGCGCCGCCAGTGGGCGCCTGCGCTCGGCGATCTGCTCGATCGAAAGCAGCAGCAGCGAAAGCGCCGCGACCGCGAGGACGAACAGCGACACCATGAGCAGGATGCTGCGCATGGTCCGCAGCGCGCTGTCCGCGTCCGACAGCCACGTCAGCCGCGACGGGTCGGGCGAGATGTAGACCGTCCATCTCGGCTGGCTCACCGCGCCCACGGTGATCTCGGTCGCTGCCGTCAGGGCCGCGTTGTCGTCACCGGATCCCCACACGAGCAGGAACCGATCGCGGTCCGCAACCGGAACCCGGGCTCGACCGAGCGCACCGGGCGTGGCCAGGACGGTCCCGGAGCTGACCAGCGTCGCCCGCTCCGCGGGAATGTGCTTCGCCGTGTCCGGGATGGACCAGCGATCGCCGTATACGGGTCCGTCCGCGCCATCCGGGTACTGCACGAATCGTGCCGGACCCGGCTGTGGGGACGCCGGTCCGGATTCGGTCCTGGCGCCGACGACGAACACGTCGCCGTCCGTGCAGGACCCCAGCTGAGCCAAGGTCGCCAACGACTTGCAGTCACCGATCGTGGCTCCGATCGCACTGTCCGGCGCGCCTTCGGGAGCAACCGAGGTCCGACTCACGAAGCGAACGTCGCTGATCGCCGGATCGTCGCGCATCAGCCCCGACACCTTCACGACCTCGGATCGCCCGGATTGTTCGAGCATGAACTGCGCCGCGGGCGGCTGCCGGGGTTCCCAGTACTCGCCTTCGTTCGTGCCCACGGAGCCGACCACGGTCTGGATCAGGATCGAGCCCGCCAGCACGACGACCAGTCCCGAAACCACGCGGCTCGCCGTGCCGCTCTCAAGCTGCAGCCTGCGCACCGCGAGCTGCCACGATGCCGGGCCACCACGCAGCCGCGACACCAGCCGTTCCACCGCCCACGGCAGCAGTGCCGAAACACCGATCAGCACCAGTCCACTGCCCACCGCGAGCGCGGTGCTGACGAACTCGGAGTTGTCGTGTGGTGCGAACAGGAACGTCAGAGCCATGGTGAGCGCACCGACGCCGGTGATCGTCCAACGCCACCACGTTCGGCGCTGCCGCTGCTTGCCCCGCCTGACGACACCGAGCGGCTCCACCACGGTGTGACGCAGCCCGAAGATCGCCGCTCCCACGGCCAGTCCCGGAACCAGCAGCGCGATCAGGGCGACGAGCTGCCACGGTGGCACGAAGTCGTCGGCGAAGAACTGCATGCCGAACAGTTCGACGTCACCGACGAGCGGGCGCAGCGCGATGAACAGCCCCGCCCCCAGCGCCAGCCCCGCGACCGCGCCGACGAGCGCCTCCCCCGCGGCGACCCGCCTGACCTGCTTGCTGCTCAGACCCACCAATCGCAACGCGGCCAGCCTGCGTTCCCGTTCGGCCGCACCCATGCGCGAGGCCGTGGTGACGAACACCAGCAGCGGCAGCAGCACCACCACGGCCAGTGGCGCGATCAGCACCGCGACCGCCATGTCCAGTTCCCCCGAGGTCGGCGGGACGCCGAAGCCGTAGACCCGGTACATGTTCGGGTCGTCGGCCAGCTCGCTCGCCTTAGCACCGACGAAGACGACCTTGTCGTTGGCCAGGTTGAGCCCGGCCTTGCCGACCTCGCCCACGATCCGGCCACCGAGGTGCGCCTTGACGGCCGCGCCCTCCTCGCTGTTCAGGAATTCGGCCGCCGCGGGCGATGCCATCAACTCTCCCGGTCGAGGCAGCCGGTCCAAGCCCGGCGGCACCGGTGCGCGCGGCCCTCCCGGTGCGACGACGGTGGTGCTCAGTTCCTCCTCCCCAGCGTCGACGTACCAACCGCGCTCGTACAGCGGATCGACGCCGGGCCGAGGTTCCGTCAGCTGAGCTCGGGCGGCCTCACGGGCATCTCGCGCGTCGGCGAGGCTGTTCGCCGACGCGGCGGGCAGCAGGATCGCCACCACGAGGGCGACGCCGAACGTGGTCATCGCGAGCCGCAGTAGTGCCTGCCCTGACATCCGGCCGCCCCCGACGGCCAGCCGAAGCCCCAGCAGCAGATCGCGGATCATGCGACCAGTTCCCGGTCTTTGACCACGCCGTCGCGAACCACGATCTCCCTGTCGGAGTGAGCGGCGACCCTCGGCTCGTGGGTCACCAGCACGACGGCCGCGTTGGTCTCGCGGGCCGCGTCGGTGAGCAGACCCATCACCAGCTCGCCGTTGAGCGAGTCGAGCGCACCGGTCGGCTCGTCGGCGAACACCACCTTCGGCGTGGTCACCAGCGCCCTGGCCACGGCGACTCGCTGCCCCTGGCCGCCGGAGATATCGCCGGGCCTGCGCTCGCCGAGGTCGCCGACCTCGAGGCGTTCCAGCCACCGGCGCGCTGCGGCTTCGGCGGATTTGCGTTTCGTGCCGGAAAGCCGCAGCGGCAACGCCACGTTCTCAAGGCAGGTCAGCTCGGGAACCAGCTGTCCGAACTGGAATACGAAGCCGAACTCCGTACGACGCAGCGCACTGCGTTCGGCATCGCTCATGGCGACCATGTCCCTGCCGTCGTAGGTGATCGTGCCGCTGTCGGGCGCGACGATGCCCGCGAGGCAGTGCAACAGCGTGGACTTTCCCGAACCGGAGGGCCCCATCACGGCCAACACCTCGCCCGTGTGCACGGAAACGCCCGCTCCCCGCAACGCCGCGGTAGGGCCGAACGTCTTGTGCAGCTGCGAGGCTCGCAGCAGCACCTCGCTCACGAGCGCACCTCCCTGGCGAGCTGGTCGAGGCGCGCGGCGGTCAGTTCGAGCCACCGCAGGTCCGCCTCGAGGTGGAACAGGGCATGGTCGCAGATGAGCTGGTCGGCGAGGTCGCCGTCCTTCTTGCGTTTGGTCAGCTCGCGCATTTCCCTGAGGTGGGCGGCGCGCTGTGTGTCCAGAATGTCCTGCGCGCTGCGCCCGGACAGCAGCGCCAACACGACCTTGGTGTAAAGCGTGTTCTGCAGGTACGGCTCCGGATCCTCCGGTGTGGCCAACCATTGCGCGACGTCGGTGACCCCGGCGTCGGTGATCGTGTAGCGCTTGCGGTCCGGTCCCGCGCCGTGTTCGACGCCCGCCTCCTCGACGAGGCCGTTGCGCAGCAGCCGCGACAGCGTCGAGTACACCTGGCCGTAAGCGAGTTGCCTGCCGTGCGCGAAGTGCCCGTCGTATGCCCGTTTCAGGTCGTACCCGTGGCGTGGTCCCGGCTCGAGCAGAGCCAGCAGTGTTCGTGATACCGACATCGTTTTCCCTTCGGTCAGCGCCTGTGGGCCGAACTATACACGGCGAGTATGTATCGCGTGTATAGACGCCCGGAATACGCTGCTGAAGTGCGAGGACGTGGCGATCGGCTCGGGTATCGGGGTCGCGCGCTCGACCTTATGCGGAGGCCGGCGCCGGTCAGCCTGCGACCGCCAGCGCGACTGGGTGGCCCAGATAGCGGGCCAGATCCGCCGCCTGCGCCTGCAGACCTTCGCGGCTGCCTCGGGGCAGCGTGGAGAACGGGGTGACCACCGCCTGTGCCTTCTTCCCCGCCCGCCGCAGTGACCAGGTGCCCATCACCCGTCCGGCCACCACAACGGTCGGCCGGACGAATCCGCCACCGGCCTGCACATCCTTCGCGTGCGCGGAGTCGAGGGCCAGCCTTCGGTCCCGGTAGCCGAGCAGGAACGGATCGAAGTGCCCGAGCAACCGGACCGGGTTCCGCTCGTCGCCGGGCGGGTCCAGGTCGGCGTCGACCAGGGCCACCATCGGCTCTCCCGCCGCGGTCACGGTTGCCGTCTCCTCCGCGATGGCCGCGAACGCCTGCTTCGCCTCACCCGACGACAGGCCCGACCACGCACGGAAGTCGGCGGCGCAGGCGGGGCCGTGGCCGGCGAGATAGCGGCGCGCCAACTCGGCGAGCGCCTCCTCCCGCGCCATCGGCCGCACCGGCGGCACGTGGTCGTCCATGAGCACGTAGGTGGGCTCCGCCCCCTCGGTGTCGGGGCCGCGACAGATCAGCCCGGTGTTCGCGGCGTAGGCGAGCAGGTGCGGCGGCGCTTGCGTCTTCGGATCGATTGCCACCCCGTGGTCGCGCAGCCGGGCCACGATGTCCGCCCGCACCAACGGCTCGCCGCCGCGCAGGACGCGCTGCAGCGCGGCGAACGCCCGCTCGCAGCTGGCGTCGTCGAGGCCGAGCTGCTCGCGCCTTCGCCGCCCGGCCTTCGCGAACACCGGGCCCAGCAGCCCGACCACCCAGCGCACGTCCTGCGCGGCGAGCAGGTGGAGCGTGCCGCGCATCGCCCAGGTGCGCACGAGCCTGCCGTCCGCGCACGCGCGGTCCACCGCATCGGCGGTCACTGCGCGCGTCCTCGGCCGTATCGCGAGCCTGGCCGGTCCCGGCGCTTGTGCCTGCAGGGCAACGACCCTGGTCACCGCGGCCACCGGATCGCCAGGCGCCTTGCCGGTGAGCAATTGCGCCGCCAGCCGCGACGCCCGCAACCGCCGCGTGGACAGTTGTCGGTTCATGGCCGAAACGATAGGTCCCGGCACCGACAACCACTCGGCAGCCGAACCGCCCGCAGCTCACACCCTGCCGCCTCGGCGGCGAGGGTCACCGCGGCTCATCGCCGGGACGGGTGCCGTCCGGGCCGATCAGCACCTCACCTGCCGGTGACCGAACGGTGTAGTGGATCGTCTGAGCCACCACGCGCCCGTCGGCGATGAAGAAGGAGTCCGCTCCGTCGTCCACCACCGCGTCACCCGAATCGGCGGACCACTCCAGGTAGGCGATGTTGCCCTCGACCAGCTGGACACGGTAGGTCCAGCGGCCGGTGGGCAGTTCTTCGGCCAGCATCCGCGCCAGCCTGCGCAGCCCCTCGTGTCCGTGGAACACGCCGCGCCCGGTCAGCGCCACGCAGTCCGGCGCGAAGTTCCGCGCGATGTCCTGCTCGAAGTCACGTTGTTGCGCGAGCCGCAGATGATCTTCGAAAACCTCACGGGGAGAGCGGGTGGTCGACTCGTCCACGTGTGACCTCCCTCCTTGCCACAGCCTGCGGAGGCGGGCGTTGTCCCACGTCAACGGTAGCGGGCCTGCAGGCCGTGACCGAGTCGGCGTTGCGGTCAGACGTTCGCCCGCCGACCGAGTTCGGGGTTGTTCTCGCTGGGTAGCGACAGCTTGGGAAGGGTCGCCTCGAGCTGTTCCCGGCTTGGTTCCAGCCACGGCGGCAGCTTCAGCGCCCTGCCCAGCTCGAGCAGCGGCTCGTCGACGGCGAATCCGGGCTGGTCGGTGGCGATCTCCAGCAGCGTGCCGCCGGGCTCGCGGAAGTAGATGGAGCGGAAGTACTGCCGGTCCAGCACGGAGGTGACCTTCGCGCCACGCTCGACGAGTTCGTCGCGCCAGCGAAGCTGTGTCGGTTCGTCGGGCGCCCGCCACGCGACGTGGTGGACGGTGCCACCGGCCACCAACCCGCGCCGTGCCGTACGGTCCACCAGCACGTCCACGAGCGCGCCCGGCTCGCCCGAGCCCGCGGCGAACCGCAGCCGGTTTCCCTGGCTGCTCTCGGCGTGCAGGCCCAGCTCCGCCATCATCGCCACGGTGCCCTCCTCGTCCGCGGTGGACAGCGTCACCGAATGCAGGCCGCGGATGCCGTGTTCGGCAGGAACGAGCCCGTTGTCCCACGCCGCCCGCGGGTCGCCCTGCGGGTGGGCCACCAGCGCCAGTTCGAGCCCGTCGGGATCGTGGAAGGTCAGCGCCGCCTCACCGTCGCGCTCGGCGACCTCGCTGACGTCGACGCCGAGTTGGCGCAGATGTTGCCGCCACCAGCCGATCGACGCCGCGGGCACCGAGAACGCCGTGGTGGTGGCCTGGCCAACTCCGCGCCTGCCGGGCGCCACGGTGCCGAACGGGAAGAACGTCAGCAGCGTGCCGGGCCGCCCCTGCTCGTCGCCGTAGTAGAGGTGGTAGATGTCGGGCGCGTCGAAGTTCACGGTGGTCTTGACCAGGCGAAGCCCCAGCGTGCGCAGGTAGAAGTCCGCGTTCGCCTGTGGGTCGCCCGCGATCGCCGTGACATGGTGCAAACCGCTGGTCGCCAGCGTCATGGATTCCTCCTCGAAGAGCGGCGGGGCAGGTCAGCTCTGCTTGACGGCCGAGATCTCGAACTCGAGTACGACCTTGTCGCTGACGAGTACGCCACCGGTCTCCAGCGCGGCGTTCCAGGTCACACCGAAATCCTTGC
Organism: Saccharomonospora marina XMU15; assembly: GCF_000244955.1. Lineage (GTDB taxonomy): Bacteria > Actinomycetota > Actinomycetes > Mycobacteriales > Pseudonocardiaceae > Saccharomonospora_A > Saccharomonospora_A marina. The sequence goes on from NZ_CM001439.1 coordinate 3,679,433, forward strand.
GGTTGATGGTCGTGGAGCCCTCGAAACCGATGCGGCTGTTGCCGAACGGGTCCACGGCCTGTCCCTCGAAGCTGAGCGGGATGGTCACCGGGCGGGTCACGCCTTTGACGGTCAGCTCACCGGCGACGTCGAAGGCGTCCTCGCCCGTCCGAATGATCTCGGTGGAGCGGAACGTGATCTCCGGGTGCTCGGCCATGGCCAGGAAGTCGTTGCTGCGCAGGTGTTCGTCCCGGTCGGCGTTGCGCGTGTCGATGCTGGCCGCCTTGATGGTGAGTTCGGCCGAGGAGTTGGCGGGGTTCTCGCCGTCCAACCGGGCGCTGCCCTCGAACTCGTTGAACGCGCCGCGCACCTTGGTGACCATGGCGTGTCGGGCCACGAAGCCGAAGCGGCTGTGGGCCGGGTCGATCACGTAGTCGCCGGTGAGGGTCCGGTAGTCGGTCGCGGTGGTCATCTGACTGCCTCCAGGTAGTTGACGTATCACGCTTATGGTGTCCTCAACATGTATGACGTGTCAACTATTCCGTTAGACTGGCGGATGTGACGAGATGGCTCACCGACGAGGAGCAACGTGCCTGGCGGCGCTACCTGGACATGAACGCCAAACTCACCGCCCGCCTGCACCGTCGGCTGCAAACCGACTCCGGCCTCTCGCTGGCCGACTTCGACGTACTCGTCCAGCTCACCGACCGCGCGGTGCCGCGCATGCGCGTCGGTGAACTGGCCGAGGCACTGCAGTGGGAAAGGAGCAGGCTGTCCCACCACCTGGCCCGGATGCAAAAGCGCGGGCTCGTCAGCAGGCAGGACTGCCCCGAGGACGCCCGAGGCGCGTTCGTCCTCCTCACGGACAAGGGCAGGCATGCCATCGAACAGGCCGCACCCGCCCACGTCGAGGCCGTCCGCGACCTCGTCTTCGACCACCTCAGCAAAGCCGAGGTCGCGACGCTGGCCGGGATCAGCGAACGCGTGCTCGGCCGGTTGAATCGGTCGGACGGCGAGGAGTCCACCCCTGGCTGAGCAGGTCAGTTCGGTCACGGGTGTCGAGCGGCCGTCCGAGCAGGGCGGCGAGCCTGTCAAGTGGCGCTGGCATCGGGCCGACCTCGGCACTGCTACCGCATACCTGGTTCCTCCACGACGACCTGCACCGTCACTTCCTGCCGCGCGAAAACCGATCGCCTCGATCGAATGCATCGCTTCTCGACATGTCGCTACCGCCTCTAGCGTGGACTCATGACCGTGCCCCGCAGCGGCGAGAAGTTGCTCGACCTCAACGGCGTCGAGTTGTGCGTCGAAACCTTCGGCCGACCCGACAACCCGGCCGTGCTGCTGGTGGCGGGCGCCTCGGCCTCGATGCTGTGGTGGGAGGCCGAGCTGTGCGAACGGATCGCTTCGCGCGAACGCTTCGTGATCCGCTACGACCACCGCGACACCGGTAGGTCCACCAGCTACCCGCCCGGGCGGCCCGGCTACACGCTCACCGACCTGACCTGCGACGCGCTGGGCATTCTCTCCGCGTTCGGTGTGCAGTGCGGACACCTCGTTTGCCAGTCGATGTTCGGCGGCATCGGGCTCATCGCCGGGGTGGACCACCCCGACCGGGTCGCCTCGCTCACGTTCGTGAGCACCTCTACCGGCCAACCCGGCCTGCCACCACCGGCGGGCGGGTTGACTCCGAACACCGAACCGGATTTCGACGATGCCGCCGCGGTGGTGGACTTCGTTGTCGCTTCCGCCAAGGCGTGCTCGGGCGGTTCACCCCACTTCGACGAGCGTGCCACGCGTGCACTCGTCGAACGAGACCTGGCGCGTGCGTGCGATATCGCGGCCACGCTGACCAACCACTACGCCATCAACCACGAGGCGCCGAAGCACGGGGGTTTCGCCGACGTCACCGCGCCGACGCTGGTGGTGCACGGAGACCTGGACCCGGTGCTTCCGCTGCCGCACGGCGAGGCGCTGCGCGACGCGGTCGCGGGCGCGAAACTGCTGGTACTGCAGGGCGCGGGGCACGACGTGCCGAGGCCGCTGTGGGACGAGTTCGTCCCGGCGCTGGTCCGGCACACCGGAGGTGACCGGCGATGACCGGGACCGGCGAGATCTTCGACTACGACGCCGAGTTGCGGCGGCACAACGAGCGGCTGCGCGCGGATGCTCGACCACGCCCGTCGGCTCGGTGCCGCCGAGAACCTGCGCAACGTCAGCTACCTTCGAGCCGACGCCCAGGCCCACCGGTTCACACCCGGCCACTTCGACAGCTGTATCAGCCGGTTCGGCACGATGTTCTTCACCGACCCGGTCGCTTCGTTCAGCAACATCGCGCGTGCGCTGCGCCCCGCGGCACGCCTGGTTGTGCTGGTCTGGCAGAGCCGCGAGCGAAACGAGTGGTCCAAGGAAATCGGCCGGGCATTCGCCGGTACCGCCGCATCGCCCGGTTCCGCCGCGGGCCGGACCCCGTTCGCTCGCCGATCCGGACACCACGAAAGACTTCCTGGCGGCAGCGGGCTTCGCGGAAAACAACTTCACCGAGCGGCACGAGCCTGTCTACTACGGCACTTACCGCGGCACCGCCTACCACAACGTGCTGCGGTTACCGGCAGAACCATTGTCCACAATGGCATCTGATTCGGCTGATCAGGTAGGCGGCCGACTCCGCGCCGCACTGGCGGCGCACGACTGCGGTGACGGTGTGTACTTCGACTCCCGAGCCTGGCTCATCACTACTCGCCACCGCCGCCGCAGCGCCGATCGGCGAGCGGACTCAGGAGCGGCCGCCTGCACGGAGTCTCCCCCACGGCTTGTAGACGGCCAGGACGACTGCGACGAGCAAGCCTGACAGTGAGACGATCGGCGGAAACAGCAACTCGGTGACCGGGAAGGTCGGCTGGCCAGCCGTGAGGTCGCGACCGTACTCCGCCGCTTCCAGCACAGGCGGCCGCAACGCCAGTGGAACCAGCGCCACGAAGACGACGTTGATGACCAGCTTCACGGCCACCCACCAGTAGCGGACCAGGCCGTACTTGGTACCCAGTCCCAATGTCACGCCGCTTGCCAGACAGACCAGGCCGGCGAGGAACAGTGGCCAGACAGTGAACGTCAGCACCCGGTAGGAGGACGTGGCTGTGTCAACGTCGTCGGTGACCAGCGCGGTGAAGACCAAGATCGCCAACACCACGTCGATACCGATCCATGCTCCGGCCGAGACGATGTGCACGACCAGCACACCTTTGCGCGACCGACGTCCCAGCCGCCACCCGCGTCGCCCGGCATCGCGCCGACCGGGCGATGCGCCGTTGCGCTCGCGAAGTTTGCCTCGGACGTTCACGGTTGCCTCCTCAACGCGACCGGGGCGACGCCCGGCGTGTCGACGGTGCCCTCCGTCCAGGGCTCGGCACTGACGCCCACCACGTGCCTGCCCACCCACTCGACGGCGCGAGCCGACCGTCCGAGTTGGGCGCCGAACGCAGCTGGTCCTGCCGCCGCGAGTCGTCGCTGCTGTTGAAACTGATACGCACTTTCCCCGCTCCTGCGCTGTCGGCGGTCGCCGGAACGCGAACCGAACGTTCACCGTGACCCACGGTGAACCGCGGAAAGCCCGGTACTACCGGCAGCCAACTGACGCCGCCAACCTGGATACCGGCGGATCCGGACCTCGGAGACAACGTTAGGTTACGAATGATTAGGCGTCAATCAGTTAGTCGCCGAATTGTTCCTGATACGCTCCTGCCATGCCGCCTCCACCGGCTGGGCCACCGCTCGGACTCAGGCTCGCCAACACCGCCAAGGCAGTCAGTCAGGCCTTCGACGAAGCGCTCGCCGCAGCGGGCGGTTCACGCCCCAGCTGGTTGGTGCTGATGTCGCTGAAGACTCGGCCGCTGGCCAGTCAACGCGAACTCGCCGCCGCCGTCGGCATCCAGGGTGCCACCCTGACCCAACACCTCAACAGCATGGAGAGCGACGGGCTCGTGACCCGCCGACGGGACCCCGCCAACCGCAGGGTCCATCTCGTCGAGCTCACCGAACAGGGTGAAAGGGCGTTTCACCGCATGCGCGAGGCCGCGGTCACCTTCGACCGCAGGTTACGCACGGGGCTCGACCGCGACGACGTCACGCAACTGGAGCTCCTGCTCGACCGGCTGCGTGCCAACGTCAATGGCTGAAGGGCGCCACCGGCGGCCGGACCCGCGCGACCACATCTCGCGGCCGGATCGGATCAGCGAATATGCGCGGCGATGTCGTCCCCGGGACGTAGCATCTCGAACTGTGAGCAGCAGACCCTCCCCCACAGCGCAGCACCTGCGCGACCTGGCGCGGTTGCGCCGGGTCCGCGACCGCATCGACCGGGAGTACGCGCGGCCGCTGGACGTCGAGGCACTCGCCCGCGGCGTCAACATGTCGGCGGGACACCTCAGCCGCCAGTTCCGACAGGCCTACGGCGAGTCGCCCTACTCCTACCTCATGACCCGGCGCATCGAGCGGGCGATGGCGCTGCTGCGTCGCGGCGACCTCAGCGTCACCGAGGTCTGCTTCGAGGTCGGTTGCTCCTCGCTGGGCACCTTCAGCACCCGCTTCACCGAACTGGTCGGCGTGCCGCCCAGCACCTACCGGCGCGGCGCGGCGAACGACATGGCAGGCGTGCCGTCGTGCGTCACCAAACAGGTCACGCGACCGGTCAGGAATCAAGAAGCGCCGCTCAACCGGCCACAACTAGCGTGACCGGCATGGACATCAGCATTCACTACGCCTTCCTGCCACATGACAACCCGGACGCCGCACTGGGGTTCTACCGCGACACGCTCGGTTTCGAGGTACGCAACGACGTCGGGTACCAGGGGATGCGCTGGATCACGGTGGGGCCCCCGGGCCAGGCGACGGCCATCGTGCTGCACCCGCCCGCCGCGGACCCCGGTGTCACCGACGAGGAGCGACGCGTCATCACGGAGATGATGGCCAAGGGCACCTACGGCGCGATCGCGCTGGCCACCAAGAATCTCGACGCGGTGTTCGACCGGCTACAGGCCAGCGGCGCCGAGGTCGTGCAGGAGCCGACCGACCAGCCGTACGGAGTGCGCGACTGCGCCTTCCGCGACCCCTCGGGCAACATGGTCCGCATCAACGAACTGAGCTGAACGCCGCGGGTGGCAGTCGTCGGCGCGACCGCGCCGGCGGCGGTCCCCCTTCGACAACCGGAGACCACGATGAGCACCGCCGCCAGTACCGAAACGCGGTCGCCCGCGCCACACGCCGCCGACAGCCACGACCTGATCCGCGTCTACGGCGCGCGTGAGAACAACCTCGACAACGTCCACGTCGAACTTCCCAAACGCAGGTTGACGGTCTTCACCGGCGTCTCCGGTTCCGGCAAGAGTTCGCTGGTCTTCGCCACGATCGCGGCGGAGTCGCAGCGGCTGATCAACGAGACCTACAGCGCGTTCCTGCAGGGCTTCATGCCGAACCTCGGGCGGCCCGACGTCGACGTGCTCGACGGGTTGACCACAGCGATCGTCGTCGACCAGGAACGGATGGGCGCCAACGCCCGCTCCACGGTCGGCACCGCCACCGATGCCAACGCGATGCTGCGCATCCTGTTCAGCAGGCTGGGAAAGCCACACATCGGGTCACCCCAGGCATTCTCGTTCAACGTCGCTTCGATCAGCGGGGCCGGCGCGGTGACCGTGGAGCGCGGCGGGCAGACGGTGAAGGAGCGTCGCAGCTTCAGCATCACCGGCGGCATGTGCCCGCGCTGCGAGGGCTACGGTTCGGTCACCGACTTCGACACCTCGGCGCTGTACGACGACAGCCTTTCGCTCAACGAGGGTGCGCTCACCATCCCCGGCTACAGCATGGACGGCTGGTACGGGCGCATCTTCCGGGGCTGCGGCTTCTTCGACCCCGACAAGCCGATCCGCGAGTACACCAAGAAGGAACTGCGCGACCTGCTCCACAAGGAACCGACCAAGGTCAAGGTCGAGGGCATCAACGTCACCTACGAGGGCCTGATCCCCAAGATCCAGAAGTCGATGCTGTCCAAGGACAAGGAGGCGATGCAGCCGCACATCCGCGCGTTCGTGGAGCGGGCCGTCACCTTCACCACCTGCCCCGAATGCGACGGCACCCGGCTGTCCGAGGAGGCCCGGTCGTCCAAGATCAAGGGCATCAGCATCGCGGACGCCTGCGCCATGGAGATCCGTGATCTGGCACAGTGGGTTCGGGACCTGGACGAGCCTTCCGTGGCGCCGCTGCTGGCCGCGCTGGCGGACACCCTCGATTCGTTCGTCGAGATCGGGCTGGGCTACTTGTCCCTCGATCGCCCCGCGGGCACGCTTTCGGGCGGCGAGGCTCAGCGCACCAAGATGATCCGCCACCTCGGCTCGTCGCTCACCGACGTCACCTACGTCTTCGACGAACCCAGCATCGGGCTGCACCCGCACGACATCCAGCGGATGAACAACCTGCTGCTGCGGCTGCGCGACAAGGGCAACACGGTGCTGGTCGTGGAGCACAAGCCGGAGGTCATCGCCATCGCCGACCACGTCGTCGACCTCGGGCCGGGCGCAGGCACCGACGGCGGTGAGGTGGTGTTCGAGGGCACCGTGGCGGGCCTGCGGTCCAGCGACACGATCACAGGGCGGCATCTGGACGACCGCGCGGCGCTGAAGCCGTCGGTGCGGAAGCCGTCGGGCGTGCTCGAGATCCGAGGCGCCGACACCCACAACCTGCGAGACGTCGACGTGGACATCCCGCTCGGCGTGCTGTGCGTGGTCACCGGCGTGGCGGGCTCGGGCAAGAGTTCGCTGATCCACGGCTCGGTGGCCCGCCGCGACGGGGTGGTGGCGATCGACCAGGCCCCGATCCGTGGCTCGCGCAGGAGCAACCCAGCGACGTACACCGGGTTGCTCGACCCGATCCGTAAGGCGTTCGCGAAGGCCAACGGGGTCAAGCCCGCGCTGTTCAGCGCCAACTCCGAGGGGGCCTGCCCCAACTGCAACGGCGCGGGTGTGATCTACACCGACCTGGCGATGATGGCGGGCGTGGCCACCACGTGCGAGGAGTGCGAAGGCAAGCGGTTCCAGGCTTCGGTGCTGGAGTACCGCCTCGGCGACCGCGACATCAGCGAGGTGCTGGCCATGTCGGTGGCGCAGGCGGAGGAGTTCTTCGGCGCGGGCCAGGCGCGCACCCCGGCGGCGCACAAGATCCTCGAGCGGCTCGCCGACGTCGGACTCGGCTACCTCACGCTCGGCCAGCCGCTCACCACCCTGTCCGGAGGCGAGCGGCAGCGGCTGAAACTGGCGACGCACATGGGCGAGAAGGGCGGCGTCTACGTCCTCGACGAGCCGACCACCGGGTTGCACCTGGCCGACGTCGAGCAACTGCTCGGCCTGCTCGACCGCCTGGTCGACTCCGGCAAGTCGGTCATCGTGATCGAGCACCACCAGGCGGTCATGGCGCACGCCGACTGGCTCGTCGACCTCGGTCCAGGCGCGGGCCACGACGGTGGCAAGGTGGTGTTCGAGGGCACCCCTGCGGAGCTGGTCGCCGCCCGTTCCACCCTCACCGGCGAGCACCTCGCGGACTACGTCGGCGGCTGACCCGGTGCCCGCTGCCCGCGGGTCACTCGGACACGTAGCAGCCTGACGGCGCCGACGCCACCCATGACGACGAGCGCGCCGAGCGTGATCGGCCACGCCCCCTCGCCGAAGGCCAGCGTCGCGCCGAGTGCGGCGACAAGGCTGCCCATCCCTGCGGCACCGAGCACGCCACGACGCCACCGGCCTCGCCACTCGGCGAGCGCGACGAGTCCGGCGGCGACGCAGAGGATCACGATCCCGGCGGCTACGTAACCCGGGTTGGCGCCGAACTCGTGTTCCACGACGTTGTCCGACACGAGGTCGTGAATCACCGCGACGCCGATGAACGCGAGGAACGCGCCGTAGCCGGGTTGGCCGAGGAAGGTCAGAACGTGGCGGAGCGTGGCGGTGGATCGCGGCCTGGGCCGTTCGGCGGGACCCGGCGGGGTGCCGGGAACCGCCGCGGGCCCGAACGCGTTCAGCAGGCTGCCCGGGTCGCGCAGCAACGCCTGGTAGGCGTCGGCGCGCTCACGCGGGTTCGGGCTCTGGGCCAACCGTTGCAGCTCGTCGTCGGGGATCGGCTCCTCGCTCACCCGGGTCCGCGACCCCGGCGCCGGCCGCGGTGGCTCCACCGGCCACGGTGGCAGCTCGCCGTCGGTAACCGGCTCGCCGTCGACCGTGGTCCCCGCTGTCGGCGGCGGTGCCGCCTGGTGTGGCCGCGCCCGGTTGCGCACCAGTCCGAGCTGGTCGAGCAACGGGTTCAGCTTGGCCTGCGGCGGGCGAAGTCCCGCGGCTCGAAGCGATCGGCGCAACTGCCGGTGCAACACCGGCAGGGTGAGCAGGTCGGGCTCGCCCTCGATGCCCTCGCGAAGCAGCGTCAGCAGCCTGCCGGTGTAGGCCGGGTAGCTTTCGCCGTCGAGGATTCTGGACTTGGCCTGCGGCGGCGCCGAGGTCAGCACGGCTGTGCCCTCGATATCGATCTCGTCGACCAGCGCGGTGGCCGAGGACATGGCCGTGCCCAACGCGCTGCCGGAATAGCAGCAGTCCAGGATCACGATCTTGGCTCTGGCGTCGCTGTCCAACACGACATCCCGGATGTTGTCGTAGCTGAGACCGCTGAACGCCATGTCGTCGGCGGTGGTGTCGCCCAGCAACAGGTACAGGTCCGAGCGCCTGCCCAGTTCGCCGTGACCGGCGAAGTAGAGCAGTAACAGGTCCTCCGCCTGGCTCGCCGCCGCCACGACCGCGCGACCCGCCTCCTGCCTGCCGACGTGCTCGGGCAGGAGCACGCACCTCTGCGGTTGCAGCGAGCCGTGGACCGGATCGGTGAGCGCCTCCCGCAGCGCTGCCGCGCCGTCGTGAGCCCCTGGCAGCGAGGGCAGGTGGCGGTAGGCCCCGACGCCGAGCAACACCGCACTGGACCGCTGCGGATCCGGCAGTCTCACGGGCCGTTCCCACCGGGTTCGAGCAGCCGACGAAGGATCACCTCGACCTCGTCGGCGTCGCGGGCGGTGATGCTGATGGTGCGACCACGCCGGCCGGTTCGGAGACGCAGCTCGACACCCTCGTGCCGCGGCCGGTTCAGCCACGCCTTCAGCGACTCGGCGAGCACCACCAGCACGCCACCACCACCGCCGACCGCGACGAGGACCTCCGTCAGCGAGCCCATCTCGCCGGGTTCCGGCGGCTTGCGGACCCGCTGGACCAGACCGCGCAGTTCGGGTTCCTGCCGCAGCCACTGCCCCAGATCAGCGAGGCCGTCCGGCGCGTCCGCCACGTCGAGCGCCAGACTGACCGACTCCTGCACCGAGAATCTCCTTCCACCACGTCGGCTGCGATGCCAACGACGCCGGGCTACGGGACTTGCTGCTCCAGCAACGCCAGCAGCTCCTCGCGCTTGTACTCCCACAGCCGCGCGACCTGCTCGGCGGCGCCGAGCTACTGCACGGCAGCGAAATGCCTGGCAAGGTGGCTGTCCACCTGAGGTAGGTGCGCTTCTGCCTGCCCCGACGCGACCCACTCGGCCAGTTCGGCGACGCTTCGCATCGTGCCTTCGCGAGCCGCCGGGGCGAGCTTCCACCTCGGCCAGCTTGTCGCGCGCAACAACGCCTTCGCCCGGTCGGCCGGGTAGGACAGCCCCTGAGTGTGTGGGGCGTGGCGCAACGTCTCGACGGAGTCGAGCACCAGCAGGGCGCGTACGAGTTGCACGTCCTCCTCGACCCAGTCCCGGGAGTGGGCGGCGGGAAGGCCGTCGCCGTCTCGGCCTGCCCTGACGGACTCGGCGGCGGACACCCATTTCGTCGCCATGTTGGCGTCGATGCCTGCGCGTGCGCGGAGCTTGCCCGCCCCCAGTTCGAGGATGTGCTCGGCGGTGAGGACGCCGGCGCGGGTCAGGTACATCGGGTTGGCGTCAGCGCTCTTGCGCAACAGGTCGGTCACCGGGGTGGCGCGTAGTCTGTCCTGCCTGCTGCGTCGCTTCTTGGCGGCACGGGCGGTGAAAGCGGCGGTGCTTGCCTTGCGGTGCAGGTCCTCGATCCGGCCGAGGACGGCCGGCCTGGCCGAGACCTGCTGCCGCAGCCACCGCCGCACGAGTTGCCGATCGGACTTCTCCCACGGCATCGAGCCCGGGTCGGGTGCTGCGTCCCCGCTCATGGCCCCTCCGGTCGGCGATGATCGAGACCAATGTATCGGATCAGCCCCACCGTGGTGGCCCGATCGCCGGGAAAGCAGCACCTCGCCGTCGCACGGTCACGCAACAACGGGTGCATCCGTCTCGCATACTCAGCTGCGCGAGACCCGAACCGAACGAGAGCGAGACCTGACATGGACCCGGCTGACCTCGCTGATGTGATCGCCTCGGTGCGCGAGTTCGTGCGCAACGAGGTGGTCCCGCTGGAGGAGCGGATCGAGGAACAGGACGAGATCCCCGCCGACCTGGTGCGGCAGTGCAAGACGATGGGGCTGTACGGCTTCACGATCCCCGAGCAGTACGGCGGGCTCGGCCTCGATGTCACAGAGGAAGTCCAGCTGGTGTTCGAACTCGGCTACACCACGCCCGCGCTGCGTTCGCTGTTCGGCACCAACAACGGCATCGCGGGGCACGTCCTGCTGGAAGGCGCCACCGAGGAGCAGCGGAAGACGTGGCTGCCGCGGCTGGCCTCGGGCGAGGTCACCGCCTCGTTCGGGCTGACCGAGGCGGACGCCGGCTCCGACCCCGCCACCCTGACCACAACGGCACGCCGCGACGGGTCGGACTGGGTGCTCAACGGCGCCAAGCGCTACATCACCAACTCCCCCGTCGCCGACGTCATCATGGTTTTCGCCCGCACCAACCCCGACGCGCCGGGCAGCCGCGGCATCTCCACCTTCCTCGTGCCCTCCGATGCCGCGGGGCTTTCCGTCGGCCCGAAGGACAGCAAGATGGGCCAGCGTGGCGCGTGGACCGCCGACGTCTACCTCGACGACGTGCGCGTTCCCGCCGACGCCGTCGTCGGTGGTGAGGCCGGGATCGACAACGGTTTCCGGATCGCTGCGAAATGCCTGGCGCACGGCCGGGTCCACATCGCGGCGATGTGCGTCGGGATGGCCGACCGGCTGGTGGACGAGTCGGTGGCGTTCGCGCAGACGCGGCAGGCGGGTGGCAGGCCGATCGCTCGGTTCCAGCTGGTGCAGGGCCTGATCGCCGACTCGATGACCGACTACCGTGCCGGGAGGGCGATGGTGCTGGAGACCGCGCGGGACTACGACGCGGGCAGGGACCGGATCGCCGGTCCTGCCGCCGTGAAGTACTTCTGTTCCGAGATGGTCGGGCGCGTCGCCGACCGCGCGGTGCAGGTCCACGGTGGCGCGGGGTACATGGCAGGGGTGGCGGTCGAGCGCTTCTACCGCGACGCACGGCTGTTCCGCATCTACGAGGGAACCAGCCAGATCCAGCAGGTGATCATCGCCCGCAGCGCGCTCGGCGACGCGGCGCGCGCGGACTGACCGGCCTCATCCCGAAAGCGCCTGTGCGGCGACGGCGCTGCGGGCCGTCGCCGCGTCAGGAGCCGCGAGCGCCAGCCGGGCGAGGTGCTCGCATTCGCCCCTGGTGTGCGCGGCCAGTGTCGCGCGCACCGGGGCCACGTTCGGGCCCGACATCGACAGGCTGGTCACTCCCATGCCCGTGAGGACCAGCGCCAGCAGCGGGTCCCCCGCGGCCTCTCCGCACACCCCGACGGGTTTGCCCTCCACCTTGCCCGCGTCGGCACAGGTGGCGATGAGCTCCAGCAACGCGGGCTGCCAGGGGTCGAGCAGGTCCGCGAGTGCGCCGTTGGTGCGGTCGGCGGCGAGTGTGTACTGGCCGAGGTCGTTGGTGCCGATGCTGACGAAGTCGACGACCTCGAGCAGTTGGCGTGCCCGCAGCGCGGCGGCGGGCACCTCGATCATGGCGCCCACGGTGGAAAGGCCCGCCGCCCGTGCCTGTTCGGCGAAGCTTGCCGCCTCGGCCGCCGTGGCGACCATCGGCGCCATCAGCCACACGTCGGCGCCGGTGGCCGCGGCGGCCTTCGAGATGGCTCGTAGCTGGTCGGCCAGAACGTCGGGGCGTTGGCGAGCGGTCCGCAGGCCGCGAACACCGAGCGCCGGGTTGTCCTCGGGTGCCAGGCCCAGGAAGGGCAGCGGCTTGTCGGCGCCCGCGTCGAGGGTACGTACCACGATCTTGCGGCCGGGCAGTGCGGCGAACACCTCGGTGTAGGCCCGCTGCTGTTCGTCCGTGGTGGGCGGGTCGGTGCGGTGCAGGAAGAGGAACTCGGTGCGCAGCAGGCCGACACCCTCGATATCGGTGGTGTCCCCGGCGAGGTCGGTGGCGCCGCCGATGTTGCGCAGCAGCGGGATCGGATGGCCGTCGGCGGTGCGGCCGGGCCCGGTGACCGCGTGCTGCCGGTCCCGCTCCCGCTGCGCGGGAGCGGGACCGGCCACAGCTTGCTTGTCGTCGGCGATGGCCACGATCCCGGTCGTGCCGTCGACCGACACCACGGTGCCTTCCGCGAGGTCGAGGATGCCCTGGCAGCTCACCACGGCGGGCAGACCACGCGATCTGGCGAGGATCGCGGTGTGCCCGGTGGGGCCGCCGCGGCCGGTGACGATCGCGAGCACCGTGTCGAGGTCCAGCCGTGCGGTGTCGGCGGGTGAGAGATCCTCGGCCACGAGCACGAACGGAACTCCCGGACTAGGCAGGCCGGGTCTCGGCAGACCGAGCACCTCGGCGACGGCGCGGTCACGGATGTCGGCCAGGTCGGCGGTGCGTTCGGCGAAGTACCCGCCGAGCGCGAGCAGCGCCTCCTGCTGTTCGGCCACCGCGTCGGAGATGGCCCACGCGGCCGGCCTTGCCTGGTCCACCTTCGCGGCGACGGCATCGGCGATCACCGGATCGCCTGCCATCATCGCTTGCGTCCGCAGCACCTCGGCGGCCGGGCCTTCGGCCGCGTCGGCCAGCCGCCGAAGTTCGTCGGCGACCGCGCCCAGCGCACGGGTCGCGGCGGTGAGCTCTGCCTCCGGGTCGACCACCGGTGGCGGTCGGGCGGGCAACCCGGGCGGCGGGGCCAGCCGGAACACCGGCCCCGCCGTGCGTCCCGGGCCGACCCCCAGTCCGCTCAGCGGTCCGGCTGCGCCCAGGGTGTCGCGTTCCCGCCCCGGCACCGCGCCGGGTTCAGCTGCTGTGTCCGGCATCGGCGACCTTGTCCTCCGCGTCGAGGTCCTGGGCCAGTAGTGCGGCCATCGTGTCCAGCGCCTGTTCCGCGCCCTCCCCCTCAGCCTCGATGGTCACCGTGTCACCGCCGGTGGCGCCGAGGGCGAGCACCGAGATGACGCTGGCGGCGTTCACCGCCGGGCGCTGACCCACCCGGATCCGGACCGGCACCGGCTGCGCGGCCGCGGTCCTCGCGACGATCGCGGCCGGTCGCCCGTGCAACCCGATCCTCGATCCCACGACGACGTCCCTGCTGGGCATGTGTCCTCCTGACGAGTTGGTGGCCTACGGTTCGACGGTGACCTTGATGGCCTGTCCACTCGCGACCAGCCGAATGGCTTCGGGCAGGTCGGCCAGCCGCAACCGGTGAGTGATCAGGTCGTCGACGGGCACCTGGCCGGTGGCGATCAACTCCAGCGCCCGCTTGTTGTGCGCCGGACTGGAGCCGTTCGCGCCGACGACGGACAACTCTCGGTAGTGGACCAGGTTGGAGTCCAGGGTGATCGTCGGCCTGTCCTTGGGCAGGCCTCCGAAGAAGCTGATCCGGCCGCTGCGCGCCGCCATCCGCAGCGCGTCCTGCTGCGCGTCGCCCGATGCGGCGGCCGTGATCACCACGTCGGCTCCCCTGCCGTCGGTGATCTTGAGCACCTGGTCGACAGCGTCCACTTCGGACCCACAGATCGCCGCGTCGGGCTCCACAACGGCGGCCGACATGTCGAGCCGGTCCCGGTTCAGCTCGACGAGGAGCACCCGGCGCGCACCACGTGCCCTCGCCAACCGCACGTGCAGGCAGCCGATCGGGCCTGCCCCCACCACGACGACGTCGTCGCCCTCTCCCACCCCCGCCAACTCCTGGCCGTTGTAGACGCAGGCGAGTGGCTCGGCGACCGAAGCCTCGGCGTAGCTCACCCCGTCCGGTATCCGGTTCAACCCGGCCACGGCCAGCACCTGCCTTGGCACGATCAGGAACTCGGCGAACCCACCGTCGTAGTGGTAGCCGACCGAGGTCTGGTTCGGACAGACGGTCGGCCTGCCACGGCGGCAGTCCTGGCACATCCCGCACGGCACCGCGGCGATCACCTGAACCCGGTCGCCGACCGACCAGCCGTCCACGTCGCGACCGGTCTCGACGACCTCACCCGCGATCTCGTGGCCGATCACCCTGGGCGGCACCAGGTGATGGTGGCCGTGGTTGAAGATCTTGACGTCGGTTCCGCAGGTGGAGCACTGCCGGACCCGGAGCTTCACCTCGTCCGGGGCAGGCCGGGGCTCCTCGGCGTCCTCCAGCCGCAGATCCCCGGGCGCGTAGAAGCGCGCGACCTTCATGCGTTGCTGCCCTTCTCTACGGAGGCCAACAGCTGGTGTACGGCCTCGACGGTGGTTGCGGTGCGCAGCCGCTCGGCCTGGCTCGGCTCGGACAGGATCCGGGCCAGCGCCGACAGCACCGTGATGTGCTCGTCGCCCTTGGCCGCGATGGCCACGCACAGGTGCACCCGGCCGCCGTTCCAGTCCACGCCTCGGGGGAACTGCAGCACGCCGAGTGTCGTGCGGCGAACCAGCGCCCGAGCGGCATCGGTTCCGTGCGGGATCGCCACGCCCTCGCCGAGGTAGGTGGACACCGAACGCTCGCGTTCCACCATGGTCGGCGGGTACTCGGGCTCGACGGCACCGAGTTCGAGCAGCAGCGCGCCACACTGTTCGACCGCGTCCCACTTGTCGGCGGCCGTCAGGCCCAACCGAATGCCCTGCTTCGGCAGCACCCCGTCGCTGTCGGTGAGTTCAGCCACGAAGCTCGCCCCCTTCCTTGATGGCCTCGGTGACGGCGTCGAAGGCAGGGTCGGACAGGAACGAGGTGAACTCCACGACCACCGCGTTCGGTGCCGTCGCCCTGGCGCGGTCCGCCAGGTCGATGTGGGTGAGCACCAGTTGCGCGTCGGCGGGAATCTCGCCCACGGAGACGTGCTCGACCCTGACGCCGTGGGGCTCGAGCCTGCCGCGAAGCTGGCCGGCCAGCATGACGCTGCTGCCCATGCCCGCGTCACAGGCGATCAGCACCGTGCTGACGTCCTTGCCGGAGATCACCGCACGCGGCGAGGGCGGCTGCTCGGCCCGCGTGCCTGCCGCCACCTTCGCAGGCGCGGCGGTGGACCCCGCCGTGACCGGCGGTGAGGTGATCGCCTCGTCCGCGCCCCGGCCGAACCGCAGCAGCATCGAGGCCAGCAGGAACGACACACCCGTTGCCACGGCGATCGACAGCAACACGCTGACGTAGCCGCCACGCGGTGTCACCGCGAGGTAGGCGAAGATGCTGCCCGGTGAGGGAACCGCGACCAGCCCCGCGTTGGTGATCATCGCGGTCGCCACCCCCGCCGCGCCGCCACCGATGGCCGCCAGGATCAGGCGTGGCTTCATCAGCACGTACGGGAAGTAGATCTCGTGGATACCGCCGAGGAAGTGGATGATCATCGCACCGGGCACGGTGGCCCGCGACAGCCTCGGACCGAACAGCAGGAACGCGATCAGGATTCCCAGCCCCGGCCCAGGGTTGGTCTCGATCATGAACAACACGCTCTGCCCGGCCTCCGCCGCCTGCGAGAGCCCCAGCGGACTCAGCACGCCGTGGTTGATCGCGTTGTTGAGGAACAGCACCTTGGCCGGTTCGACGATGACCGACACCAGCGGCAGCAGGCTGTTACTGACCAGGAACTCCACACCCTCGCCGGCGGCGGTGGTCAGCGCCTCCACCACGGGGCCGATGGCGACCAGCCCGAGCAGTGCCATCGCGCCGCCGATGATCCCGGCGCTGAAGTTGTTGACCAGCATCTCGAAGCCGGTCCTGATCCTGCCGTCCACCAGGCGGTCGAAGCCCTTCACCGCCAGCGCCGCGAGCGGGCCGATGACCATCGCGCCGAGGAACATCGGCACCTCGGAACCCACGACGACGCCCACGGTGGCCACCGCGCCGACCACCGCGCCGCGCTGGCCGTGCACCAACCTACCGCCGGTGTAGCCGATCAGCAGCGGCAGCAGCATGGTGATCATCGGATCGACCAGCTGCGCCAACGTCTCGTTCGGCAACCAGCCGGTAGGGATGAACAGCGCGGTGATCAAACCCCACGCGATGAAGGCGCCGATGTTCGGCATGATCATCGCCGCGAGGTTTCCGCCGAAACGCTGCACCCGCGCGCGCAGGCTGTCGCCCTGCAAGTGCTTGAGGTCCGCGATATTCGTCATTGAATCTGCTCCATCCCGTGCACTTCGTGTTGGCCGCGCAGCGGCCGCGAGAAGTCCGGCGTCCCGTGGATCCGGACCAGCGACCGGTCGACGTCGACCGGTCCCGGCATCCGGCTGCCCGGCAACCGGACCGCCGCCGCCCCCCATGCCAGCGCCTCGGCAAGTGCGTCCCCACCGGTCACCTCGGCAGCCAGGTAGCCTGCGAGCATCGCGTCACCCGCCCCCACCGAGCTACGACCACCATCCACAGGGGACTCGCCGTACACGGCGCCGCCTTCGTCGACGAGCAGGGCACCGTCCGCACCAAGACTCGCCAGCACCGCCCCCGCACCTGTCGCCAGCATCGCCTTGGCGGCACGGGCCGCATCGGCGACGGTGTCGATCCGCGTGCCGGTCGCCTCGGCCAACTCGTCGCGGTTCGGCTTCACCAGCGCGGGGCCCGCCCGCAATGCCGCACGCAGCGGTGGGCCGGAGGTGTCCACCGCGAACCGCACGCCCAGCGCTGCAAGCCGCTGCCCGAGATCGGCGTAGCAGGTGTCGGCGACCGAGGGTGGGAGGCTGCCACTGGCCACCACCCAATCCGCTCCCTCGGCCGCGGACAGCACCGCGGTGAGGATGGCGTCGAGGTCGGCCTCCGAAAGCGACCCACCCGGCTCGTTGATCTTGGTAACCGTGCCGTCCGGTTCCACCAGGCTGACGTTGGACCTGGTCTGCCCGCTGACCGGGACAGCACACACGTCGATGCCCTCGGCCGACAGCAACGCGACCAGTTCCTCGCCGACGGTGCCGTTGCGCGGCACCACCGCCCGGGAGTCGATGCCGTGCGCGGCGAGTGCCCGCGCCACGTTGACGCCCTTGCCACCAGGGTCGAGCCGGGTGCCGGTCGCCCGCACCAACTCGCCCCTGACCAGCCGCGAGATCTCGATGGTTCGGTCGAGGCTGGGATTCAGCGTCAGCGTCACGATCATGCGGACAGCTCCGGCGTATGTTGTTTTACTCCCGTTTAATCTGTAGATATGTTTGTTTACCTGTCTTCGTCTGCAGGGTCAAGGGAGAATGTCGAGCTGGGGGCTGCGCCCCAGGTCAACGTGAGATGTTGGTTTGACTGGGGTCATCTGCGGGTGTGTTGGCTTGGCGGTAGGCTGGCGCATCAGGTGACCGATTGCCGTCGTCGCCGGAGCCCGCGGTCGGCGATACGGCGGGAGGAGAGCGACGTGTACGCCGAAGAGCGGCAGCAGGCGATCCTGGAGCGAGCCCGCACGCGCGGCAGGGTGGACGTCACCGCACTCGCCGAGGAGTTCTCCGTCACGACCGAGACCATCCGGCGCGATCTGACGTTCCTGGAGCGGCACGGGGTGCTGCGCCGCGTCCATGGTGGCGCCATCCCGGTGGAACGGCTCGGGTTCGAACCCGCGCTCGCCGCGCGTGAGGCGGTGCTGACAGCCGAGAAGGCCCGCATCGCCAAGGCGGCAGTGACCGAACTGCCCAGCGAAGGCAGCATCCTGCTCGACGCGGGTTCGACGACGGCGAGGCTGGCCGAGGAACTGCCCAGCGACCGCGAGCTGACCGTGGTGACGCACTCGGTCAACATCGCGCTCAACCTCGCGGCCCGGCCCAACATCACCGTGATGCTGGTGGGCGGCAGGCTGCGCAGCCGCACGCTGGCGACGGTCGATTCCTGGGCGCTGCACGCTCTCGACGAGATCTTCGTCGACATCGCGTTCTTCGGCACCAACGGAATCTCGGTCGAACGTGGACTGACAACGCCGGACCCGGCCGAAGCGATGATCAAGCGAGCCGCCGTGGCCAGCGCAAGGCGATGCGTGCTCCTCGCCGACCACACCAAGGTGGGCAACGACTACTTCACCCGGTTCGCCGAGCTGAAGGACATCGACACCTTCATCACCGACGACGGGGTGGACAGCGCCGCGGCGGAGGAGATCGAGAAGGCGGGACCGAGGGTGGTCAAGGCCTGAGACGCACCCCGAGGCCGGACGGCGAATTACCTGCTCAGCCTCGGTGGTACTGGGAGAACACGCGTACCGTATCGGTCCTTGCCGTACGGCCGCTGCCGCGGCCTCATCGCACTGATGTCACCGCCACGACATGAGCACCACTCGTTCGGGCGCCGTTTGCACGCGCCGGGCGGGGGTATGAACACCAGCGCCATCGCCGAATCCGCTACCCGTGCTCGCACAGGCGGTCGTCACCGACCCGGTGGACACATTGGACGCTCGCCACGACGAGTGCGACGGTTGGGGTTGCGGACGCCCCGGTTCGTCGGCGCCGGAGCAGTCGGCGATCACGGCGCGAACGCCAGGAAAGGCGGGAGGGGTCAACTGGTGACTGACACGGCGGAGGACGCGGCCGATGACACGCGGCGCACCCGAACCGGGTTCGAGCGGGCGCGCGCACTCGCCGACACGATCCTGTACGAGGGCTACCTGCTGTACCCCTACCGCAAGTCCTCCCCCAAGAACCGGGTGCGGTGGCAGTTCGGCATCGTGGCGCCACGAGGCTGGGTCGAGCGCGAGGGGCCGGTGCCCGAGACCGTGGCAGGCTCCGTCGAGTCGTGGCAGCAGCAGACCGACACCCTGCTGCAAGCCCTACCCGGTGCCCGACACCCGACCGTGCACGTGCGCGTGCGTTTCCTGCAGTGGCTCAGCAGGACCGTGGAGCGCCTTGAGCCCGGCGGCAGGTTCGTGCGAGCGGAATCGCTCGTCGACGACGCGGGGACACCCTGGCTGAGCTTCGACGAGGCCGTGCCTCACGAGTGTGACCTCGTGGCATCGCTGCCGGATCTGCTCGGCGACGGCCTGACCGTGCCGATCGGCGCCGCCGCGGAGGACAGCGTGGAGCGGCTGGGCGAAGCGGGGCGGCTGATTCGCAGGCGGCTGCCGGTCTCGGGGCTGGCCACCCTGCGTGCGCAGCGGTTGGACACTTCCTTCGCCGCCTACCGGCTACGGCTGCGCATCGAGAACACCGACAGTGAAGTAGGACCGGGCGCCACCCGGACCGAGGCGCTGCGACGCTCCCTCATCGCGACCCACGCCCTACTCGGTGGCGACGACGTGACATGGCATTCGCTGACCGACCCACCGGACTGGGCGGCCCCCTACACCCGGGCGTGCCAAAACATTCACACCTTCCCGGTGCTCATCGGTGAAGCGGGTGGCCGCGATGGCATGCTGTCGTCACCGATCCTGCTCTACGACTACCCGGACATCGCTCCGGAAAGCCCTGGCGATCTGCACGACGCCACCGAGATCGACGAGATCCTGTCTCTTCGGACACTCACGCTGACCGAAGCGGAAAAGCGCGAAGCACGAGCCACCGACCCCAGGGCCGCGGCCATCGTCGATCGCGTGGAAGGCATGCCGCAGGAGGTGTTGGCGCGGCTGCACGGGGCGGTTCGCTCGCTGCGCCCGCACCGAAGCCCATCCGGAACTGGTGAAGGAGGCCGAGATGGCTCTGCTTGACGCCGTCGAACTCCTGAAACACGACCACCGAATGGTGGAGCAGCTCTTCCGCGACTACCGGGCAGCCGCGTCCGACCAGCAACGCCGGGGAGTCGTCGAACTCATGATCCGCGAGCTGTCCAAACACGCCGCACTTGAGGAGCTCGTGGTCTATCCACTGGCCAAGGAGGTGTTGCCGGGCGAGCGCGCCGAGATCGACAACCACCTTGCCGAACACCTCGACGTGAAGCGAACACTCGCCGAACTCGACCGGCTGCACGAGGGCGACGAGCGCACCAACGAGCTGATGGCCGAACTCGAACGTGAGATCGGCGAACACGTGCGGGAAGAGGAGGGCGAGCTGCTGTCGAAGCTGCGCGAAAGCCTCGACCAGCAGGCGCTCGACGAACTCGGAGAGGTGCTGGAACAGGCCAAGCACACCGCTCCAACCAGGCCACATCCGCACGCACCCAACGAGCCACCGGCGCTGGCACTGGCCGCGCCGGTGGCGGCCATCTACGACCGGCTCCGCGACCGCCTGCAAGGGAGGCCCCAGACATGAGCATCGAGAGCGGTACCCGCACCTGGCAGCAGGAACCCAGCGCCGCCGGGCGTCGAGAAGGGTTCGACGAGATCACCATCCTGTGGATCTCCGAGGGGATGAGCTGCGACGGCGACACGGTGTCCATGACCGCGTCGGGCCAGCCCGCGATCGAGGACCTCGTACTGGGGCTCATCCCCGGACTGCCGAAGGTGAACCTGCACAACAAGGTGCTCTCACCGAGCGAGGGTGGCGAGGACTTCCTGCGCCCGTTCCGCGCCGCCGCGCGGGGCGAGCTGGAGCCCTTCATTCTCGTGATCGAGGGATCCATCCCCAACCAGAACATCATCTCCGGCGACGGCTTCTGGACCTCCTTCGGCAACGACCTCGAGACCGGGGAGCCGCTGACGCTGAACTGGTGGCTCGACCAACTCGCCCCCAAGGCCTGGGCGGTGGTGGCGGCCGGTACCTGCGCGACCTACGGCGGCATTCACGCGATGGCCGGAAACCCGACCGGCTCCATGGGACTGGCCGACTACCTCGGCTGGGACTTCAAGTCGGCAGGTGCGCTGCCGATCGTCAACGTGCCCGGCTGCCCGATCCAGCCGGAGAATTTCATGGAGACACTCACCTGGGTGCTCTACCACGCGGCGGGCAGCGCACCCCCGCCCCCGCTGGACGAGAAGTTGCGCCCGCAGTGGCTGTTCGGCAAGACCGTGCACGAGGGTTGTGACCGCGCCGCTTACTACGAGCAGTCCGACTTCGCCAAGGACTACAACTCACCCAAGTGCCAGGTGAAGGTCGGCTGCTGGGGTCCGGTCGTCAACTGCAACGTTCCCAAGCGCGGCTGGATGTCGGGAGTGGGTGGTTGTCCCAACGTCGGTGGGATCTGCATCGCCTGCACCATGCCCGGGTTCCCGGACATGTTCATGCCCTTCATGGACGAACCGACGGGGGCGGGCCTTTCGTCGATTCTCAACAAACCGTACGGGGCGTTCATCCGGCGGATGCGTGCCATCACCAACTACCCGGCCAACCAAGAACCCAAGTGGCACCACAACGGACCCGAGCTGACCAGCGGCTACGACCCGTACTGGCGACCGGGTCGCAAGTCGGACGACCGCAGCCCAGCCCGAGCAGGAGGACAGCAGCGATGACGGCCACGCAGCCAAAGACCAGCGCCACGCAGGAGGAGAGCCAGCTGGTCGAGATGTCGTGGGATCCGATCACCCGGATCATCGGCAATCTCGGTGTCTACACCAAGATCGACTTCACCAACCGCAGGGTCGCCGAGTGCCACAGCACGTCCTCGCTGTTTCGCGGCTACTCGGTGTTCATGAAGGGCAAGGATCCTAGGGACGCCGGTTTCATCACCACCCGGATCTGCGGCATCTGCGGCGACAACCACACCACCTGCTCACACTACGCGCAGCAGATGGCCTACGGGATCAAGCCTCCCCCGCTGGCCGAGACCATAGTGAATCTCGGTGAGGCCGCCGAGTACATGTTCGACCACACCATCTTCCAGGACAACATGGTGTTCGTGGACTTCTGCGAGGCCATGCTGAAGGAGACCAACCCCGGCGTGCTGCGCCAGGCGGAGAACACCCAGGCGCCGGGCGCCGAGATCCACGGCTACCGCACCATCGCCGACATCATGCGCGCCTTCAACCCGTTCGAGGGCGCGGTGTACAAGGAGGCGCTCCAGGTCAGCCGCGTGACCAGGGAGATGTTCTGCAAGATGGAGGGCCGCCACGTCCATCCCTCCACAATGTACCCGGGCGGTGTCGGCACGATGCCGGAACCGACCACCTTCACCGACTACCTCTCCCGGCTGATCGGCATCCTCGACTTCGTGAAGAAGGCCGTCGCGATGAACGACGACGTCTTCGACTTCTTCTACGAGGCACTGCCCGGCTACGAGGAGGTCGGCAGGAGGCGGGTGCTGCTGGGCTGCTGGGGCGCCTGGAACAACCCCGACGTGTGCGACTACCGCTACGAGTCGATGAACACCTGGGGCAAGGCGATGTACGTCACGCCGGGCATCATCGTCGACGGGGAGCTGGTCACCAACAACCTGATCGACATCAACCTGGGCATGCGCATCCTGCTCGGCAGCTCCTACTACGAGGACTGGGTCAACGAGGAACCTTTCGTCACCCATGACCCGCTCGGCAACCCCGTCGACATGCGGCACCCGTGGAACCAGACGACCGTCCCCGTGCCGCAGAAGCGGGACTTCGACAACAACTACAGCTGGGTGATGAGTCCACGGTGGTTCGACGGCAAGGACCACCTGCCACTGGACACCGGCGGTGGCCCGCTGGCCCGGCTGTGGTCGACGGCGCTGTCGCGGCTGGTGGACACGCCCTACGTCAAGTCCACCGGCTCCGGCGTGCGGATCACCCTGCCGAGGAGCGATCAACTGCCTGAGATGACACTGGAATGGACCATCCCGAAGGACAAGGAAGGCAGGCCGCTGTCCAACGCGATCGAACGCGACCGAGCCCGCTCCTACTTCGTCGCCTACGCCGCCGCCATGTCGCTGCACTTCCTGGACCAGGCGATGGGACTCGTCCGTGCGGGCGACACCCGGGTGTTCACCGACTTCGAGGTGCCCGACGAGGCGGTCGGCTGCGGCTTCCACGAGGCGGTCCGGGGCGTGCTGTCGCACCACATGGTCATCAAGGACAAGAAGATCGCCAACTACCACCCCTACCCGCCGACGCCGTGGAATGCCAGCCCCAGGGACAGCTACGGCACACCGGGCCCCTACGAGGACGCCGTGCAGGACACGCCCATCTTCGAGGAGAACGGCCCGAAGAACTTCAAGGGCGTCGACATCATGCGGTCGGTACGCAGCTTCGACCCGTGCCTGCCCTGCGGGGTCCACATGTACCTCGGCGGCGGCCGGGAACTGAGGAAGCTGCACTCGCCCACTCTCGGAGGAATCAATGGGTGAGTCGCAGCGGCTCGACGACGCGGAGGTCCAGCGGCGACTGGCCCGGCTCGACGAGATGCTCGACCAGGTCGAACGGATGCCGGGCCCTACCGCGGAATCGGCTGTGGAGGCCGTGCGGACGCTGACCGAAGTGTACGGCGAGGCACTGGCGCGGGTGCTGGACGCGGCAGGCACGACACAGGCGGAGGCGCTGTGCGCCGACGAGTTGCTCAGCCACCTGTTCGTGCTTCACGGCATCCATCCGGGTTCGCTCGCAGACCGCGTCGAGCGGGCGTTGGCCTATGTCAGGCCACACCTCGAGCGCAAAGGGGGCAGGGTGGAGCGCGCGTCGATCGACTCCGGCGTCGCGCAGATACGCCTGCTGCCGGGCGGCTGCGGTAGCTGTTCCTCGCCGGAGTCGTCGCCGGAACTGGAGCGGGCGGTGAGGGAGTCGGTGCTCTCGCTGGCGCCCGAACTCACCGAGGTGCGCATCGTGACCGACTCCGCGGACGAACGTTCACCGTCGTTGATCCCTGTGGACGCGCTGCTGGCCCGCACCGCCACGGCGACCGGGAGCAGCGGATGAAGGCGACAGCGCTGGAACGGATCGTCCGCATGTCGCCTCGCGAGCCCATCCGGACCGACGAACAGTGCGAGCTGTGCGCAGCGCCTGTCGAGCACACCCATCGTCACCTGCTCGACGTCCGGGGCGGCGAGGTGCTGTGCGCCTGCCAGGCGTGCTGGTTGCTGTTCGACCGCGAGCAGGCCGGCGATGGCCGCTACCGCCAGATACCGAGGCGGCGGCTGCGGCTGCCCACCCTGCCGGTGGAGAAGCTGGGCGTGCCGGTCGGGCTGGCGTTCGTCGTCACCCGCGCCGACGGGTCCGCGCTGGCGCACTATCCCAGCCCGGCCGGCCCGACCCGCTGGGAAGTCGACCGCGAAGCGTGGCTGCAGGTGGTCGCGGACTGTCCGCGACTGCGCGACCTGCGCACCGACGTGGAGGCCGTGCTGGTCAACACCGCACGCGGGCACGACGAGCGCTGGATCGTACCGGTCGACGACTGTTACCGGCTCACCGCGATCATCCGGGGTGAGTGGAGGGGACTGTCCGGAGGCGACACGGTGTGGCCGCGAATCGACCGCTTCTTCAGCGAGTTGACCGAGCGACCGTAGAGCGATCACGGAGGAGGACAGATGGGCAGCATCCGGGTCGGCAAACCCGACACCAAGCCGGACTCGCCGAGCCACGTCGGTGGCATCAACCAGGGCAACGAGGGCCCCTACGACAAGCAGCCGGGCCACCACCGTGACGGCACGGCGGACGCGCGGCGCTCGACCGGGATCAACCCGAAGCGACACGACGCGATCCTGAAGAGCATGCCGAACCTGCCGCCGGGGTGAACGAGTCGCGCAAACACGACAGGAAGGAATCGAGTCATGGCCAAGCGAGCACTGCTCGCGCAAGCCGCTCTGCTCGCGGCGGGTGTCGCGGCGCTGGCGGTGCGTGAGTTTCCCGGGCTGATTCGCGAGATCAGGATGTGGCGCATGGCTACGCTGCGCCGCAGTCCTCGCCACTGACCACGGCGGCCGTGTAGTGCGACCGATCGGGGGTATCCATCGGTGACACCGCAATCCGCCGAGTGAAAGACCGAGCCGATGGACGCGATCGAACTACTCCGCAAAGACCACGAGAACGTGCTGGCCATGCTGCGACGGCTCGAGGAGACACCCACGACCGACACGGGTGCGAGTGACGACGCGCTGCAAGCCCGCGACCAGCTGGTGACCGAGCTTGTCGTGGCCGAGTCGCAGCACGAGGCGGTGGAGGAGCAATTCTTCTGGCCGATGGTTCGCGACTCCGTACCCGGCGGCGACGAGCTGGCCTCGCAGGCGCTGGAGCAGGAATCCGCGGCCAAGGACGTGCTCGACGCGCTGGACAAGACGCCACCGACGGACCCGCGGTTCGAGGAGCTGATCGAGCAGGTTGTCCGCGACGGGCGCGAGCACATCGAGTTCGAGCAGGATCAGGTGTGGCCCAGGGTTCGGCAGACACTGAGCGAGGACCAGCTTCAAGAACTCGGTGACAAGATGGCGAAGGCGAAGCGCACCGCGCCGACGCGGCCACACCCTGCCACCCCTTCCACACCCGGCGCGCAGAAGAGCGCGGGCCCGGTGGCGGCGATGTTCGACAAGCTGCGCGACGCGATGAGCGGGCGCCGGGGCTGAGCCGAAGGCGGCACACCGACCGACGTTGGGTGGCCCGCGGTGTCCGATGCGTTCCACCGGACACCGCGGGCCACGAAACCTACTCGGGTTTACTCGGATTCATTCAGGCTGCGGGTAGCTTCGTGACGACGGCCTTGGCGATCGTGGCCGACTTCTCGCACGCGCCCGCGGCGTCCACGCCACCGCCCGTCTCGGCGTCGTAGGTGATCGAGACGATCTCACCGAAGGCGTCGCTCTGGTCCTCTCGCGGTGTCTTGATGTGCCGCCACGAGGTCCGGCACGACACGTCGCTGTCGCCCGTCTCCTGCTCCTGGATGGCCGTCACGCCACCAGGCAGTTCAAGCGGGTCACCGGAGTCGGCGGGGACCGAACCCGTGAGGCTCACACCGATCATCGGATACGACTCCCCCTCGGGGGAGAGGTAGCAGGTGTGCAGGTCCATCACATCGCGCTCGGCGGCACCGCCAAGCAACTCGCCCAGCACCTGCTGATCGACGACCTCGCAGGGATCGACGGTCAGCACCGAGCCAGCGGGCTGCTTGTACTGCGGTGGGTCGGAGTGCAACGTGCGTACCACCTTTTCCAGCGCGCTGCGGCCCGCCGCGCAGGCGTCCCCTCCGGCGTGGTTCACCTGGAAGTTGATGCCCAGTTCCGCCTCGAACGACGTGACCGCGGTGACGTAGCACGTCTCCTCGTCCGACTTGTCCACGATGAGCGGTAGTCCGTCCACCTTCTCGGTCGGGTCGTCGACGATCACCACGTTGTCACCGACGCGCAGGGTCATCTCGACCACGCCGCCGCTGGAGCTGTTGACCTCGACGGCACATTCGGCCCAGTCCACTTCGTGCAGGCTGTCCGGCACGATGGTGCCGACCTCGGCCAGGTTCTCCTCCGACAGGAGTCCGCAGGGGTCGACGGTGCGCAGTGCGGCCGCCTCGACGGCGGGGTCGTTGATCGCGGGCTTGCTGCTGCTCGACTCGGCCGCGCCAGCCGTCCGGTCGTCGTCGGAGGCGCCCCCAGCGCATCCCGCGGCGAGTCCGAGCGCTATCACGGCGGCGGCCAGGATCGGCCGCCGCACCAATCTGTTGATCATTGGCGAGACGCTAGCAGAACCGGACAGTCGTTCGCGGGGCATACCGGCTAACTCGGACGGACCGCCCACGGGCAGGCACGATGTGTCCACGTGACCACGGCACGCCACCGGAGCGGTGCGCGCCCGCGTGGTCTGGTAGTAAGGGTGCGTGCCATCGCAGCAGGCCCGCAGGTCCACCAGGATCGACGTCGAGCGCAACCGCGCGAACCTGCTCGACGCGGCCGTCGAGGCGATGACCCACGACCCCGACTGGTCCATGGCCGACGTCGCCAGGGCGGCCAACCTCACCCGCGCCACGCTCTACCGGCACTTCGGCACCAGGGAGAAGCTGCTCGAGGCGATGCGCGAGGACGCACTGACCCGCGCGGGCGCAGCGATCAAGGGTTCGCGACTCGACCAGGGCAGCGCGCTGGAAGCCCTTCGCCGCGCGGTGGAGGCCGTGCTGGCTCAGGGCGCACGGTTCCGGCCACTGCTGGAGGAGGGGTTCGAGCAGAGCACCTCCTTCCTGCGGCAGCGGCAGCGGGTGTTCGCTCCGCTGCTGGAGGTCGTCAGGCGGGGCCAGCGGGATGGCCAGATCCGGACCGACCTCCCGGCCGAGTGGGTGCTCAGCGTGCTGATGTCGCTGCTCACCACAGCCGTGCGCGTGTCGGCGGCACCATGGCATCGCGGCAGCGGCGACCACTCCCTCACCGAGTTGACCTTCACCACCCTGACCGAAGGCATCACGCCACACCGCTGATCACCCCGCGAGTCCCCCGCTCCCGCCCGCGAGTTCTGCGCTCAGAACCGGCACGGAACCCAGCAGGCGGGCGCAAGCACGCCCGGCGAGAGCGCCAAAGCCGCCATTCGACACCGGCTCGGTGATCCCCATCCAGACAAAACTAGACTTTGATGTCTCACTTTGGCTAGGCTGTCGCCGCCACGCTCCTGAACCGCGGTTGGAGGAACATGTTCGAGACGGTCTTCGGCCTGCCCGTGCACCCACTCGTCGTACACGCCACCGTGGTGGTCGTTCCGCTGGCGGCCGTGCTGGTGGTACTGGCGGCGGTGTGGCCACGGTTTCGCGGGGCGAGCGCGTTCTGGCCGCTCGCGATCAGCCTGACGGCGCTGGCACTCGTCCCGGTGTCGGTTGAATCGGGGCAGAGTCTCGCGCAACGCAGCGATCCGAGTCCGCTCATCGAGTCCCATCAGGAACTGGGAGAGGGGCTGCTGCCCTGGGTCGGTGCCGTCGTTCTCGCCGCGGCCGGACTGCTGTGGCTGCGTGCTCGCGAGGCTCGCCCACCGGGCGAGAGCGGGAAAAGGCGGCAGCGACTCGCCGCACTCGGACTCGCGGTACTCGCCCTGGCCAGCGGCATTGGCACCACCGTCCAGATCGTCCGGATCGGACACAGCGGTGCCGAATCGGTGTGGACGAGCGAGGCCTCCCGGTGAGCGCGCGGGAGCCGGACGTCGACGTGCTCGTCGTCGGCGCAGGGCCAACCGGGCTCACCGCCGCGTGCGAGGCGATGCGCCACGGACTGACCGTACGGATCGTCGACCGCAAGCCACACCGCTCCTCCTACTCCAAGGCGCTGGTGGCGCACGCGCGCACACTCGAGGTCTTCGAGGCGATGGGTGTGGCCAAAGCTGTGGTGGCACAGGGAATTCCGTTCGCCGCACTCAACCCCCGCGCCGGCGCGCGGGGCCGAGCCAGACGCATCGACCTGCTCGAGTTGCCGTGGGGCGACACCGCCTACCCCTACTGGCTGTCGATCCCGCAGTACGCGACGGAACGGGTGCTGGAGGAGCACCTGGAGTTGCTCGGCGCGCGAGTGGATTGGCGGGTCGGTCTGCACGGGGTGCGCGAGCACGAGGGGCATGTCGAGGCACGACTGGAACACGATGACGGAACATCGGAAGTGGTGCGCTCCCGGTGGTTGCTGGGATGCGACGGCGCTCGCAGCAGCGTGCGGGAACAGGCCGGGCTGAGGCTGCGCCGCGAGGCCACCGGAGTGACGTTCGTGCTGGCCGATGTCAAGACCACCACGGAACTTCCGGAGGACGAGGGACATGTCTTCCTCTCGCCGCAGGGTTTGCTCCTGATCGTGCCGATGCCGGAGCCAGGCCGCTGGCGCATCATCGCCCACGAACCGCGACCGGCGTCCACCACGATCGACGCGGAGTTTCTCGACACGCTGATCCGCCAGCGCTGCGGGCTCGAGTTCGGCAGTCACGCGGTCACCTGGACATCCCGGTTCGATCTGAGCAACGGGGTCGCCGATCGGTACCGCAGTGGCAGGGTGTTCCTCGCCGGGGACGCCGCGCACGTGCACAGCCCGGTCGGCGGCCAGGGGCTCAACACCGGTGTGCAGGACGCCCACAACCTGCTGTGGAAGCTCGCGGCGGCGCGTGACGCGCCGCCGCAAACCGCGCAGGCCCTGCTCGACAGCTACGACGCGGAGCGGAGGCCGGTTGCCGAGCAGATGGTGTCGGCCACCGCCAGGGCGACCGGTTTGCTCACCCGCCGCAGCGGCACGCTTCGCCGGGTGCTTGGAAGGCTGGCGCCGGTGGTGCTGGCGCGGCCTCGAGTCCGGGCCCGGCTGGGACGGAACGTGGGGATGCTGGAGGTCGCCTACCGGCGCGGCCCCGCGCTCGGCGGCGGCTCGTGGTCGGGGCGCCGCATGCCCAATCCGGTGCTGAGCACGGGCGGGCGGTTGCACGAGCGACTGGATCCGCTGCGCCCGACGTGGGTGGTCACGGGGCTACCGACATCAGCCGTGCCCGCCTCGGACGCACCGGGCTGGCGCGGCTTTCCGGTCCTGCAGCTGCCCGCCGAGGAACTGCCGGACTCGGCTGTACCGCCGGTGGCCCTGGTCCGCCCGGATCGCTACATCGCTACATCGGCCACCACCGTCGAGCGCGCCTGGGCCGCGCTGCCATCCGACACCTTCCACGGCGGTGCCGGGTCCGGCGAGTGAGCCGGACCCGGCACCGCCGGAGATCAGCGCACCGCCGCGGACACTCCAGGTTCGCGCTCGGCGGAGTCGTCCGGCAAGGAGGCACCCTCCACGTCGACACGAGGTAGCAGCCTGCCCAGCCAGCGGGGCAACCACCACGACGCCCTGCCGAGCAGGCTCATCACGGCGGGCACGATCGTCATACGCACGACGAACGCATCCACGAGCACACCGAAGGCCAGCGCGAGACCGACCGATTTCACGGTGTCCTCATCGGAGGCGATGAACCCGGCGAACACACTGATCATGATCAGTGCCGCGGCGGTGATCACCCGTGACCCGTGCCGGAACCCGCCCACAACTGCCTCCGTGGGTTCGGCGCCGTGCACATGGGCTTCCCGCATCCGCGTGACCAGGAACACCTGGTAGTCCATGGCCAGGCCGAACAACACGCCGATCATGAAGATCGGAAGCAGGCTCATGATCGGCGCGGTCTGCTCCACCCCGAACAGCCAGTCCAGCCAGCCCCACTGGAACACCGCGACCACCGCTCCGAAGGTCGCGCCGATGGTCAGTAGGAACCCGGCCGCCGCCTTGATCGGCACGACAACCGAACGGAACACCACCATCAACAGCAGGAACGCCAGCCCCACCACGACGGCCAGATACGGCAGCAGCGCATCACTCAGCCGGTCGGAGGTGTCGATGTCCATCGCCGTCTGCCCGGTGACGAAGACCTCGGCACCTCTCTCGCTCCCGAAGTCCTGGCCGTGCGCGCGAATGTCCCTCACCAGCTGCTCGGTTTCCGGGCTGCTCGGTGAACTGGCCGGGATCACATTCAGCACCGCGGTTTCGCCTGCCGGATCGACCATCGGCGGACCGACCCGCGCGACACCTCCGAGGTCGGCGAGGTCGCCACGCAGCGCCTGTGCTGTCCGTTGCGCATCCTGGCCCTGTTCGAGGTCGGCGACGACGAGCAGCGGGCCGTTGAACCCCGGCCCGAATCCCTCCGACAGCAGGTCGTAGGCCTTTCGTTCGGTGGATTCCGGCGGGGCCGTGCCGCCGTCGGGCATGCCGAGCCGCAAATCCGTGGCGGGCACCGCCGCGACGCCCAGCGCCAGTACCGCGATGAGCAGGACAGGCACCGGCCGCCGGGTGACGAAGGTGACCCATCGCTTGCCCAGTCCGGTCCCGCGCGAACGGCGCGGTCGCCTGGCGGCGGCCCTACGACCGGCGAACCCGAGCATCGCGGGCAGCAGGGTGAGCGCGATGAGCACGGCCACGGCGACAGTTCCCGCCGCCGCGAGACCCATGGCGGTGAGCATCGGGATGCCTGCCATGCTCAGCGCCACCAGTGCGACGATCACGGTGGCGCCCGCGAAGACGACGGCGTTGCCCGCCGTGCCCACAGCACGCCCCGCGGCGCGTTCGGGATCGTCGGTGACGGTGAGTTCGTGCTGGTAGCGGGTGACGATGAACAGCGCGTAGTCGATCGCCACGGCCAACCCGAGCATCAGCGCGAGGATGGAAGTGGTCGAACTCAGTTCGAAGAACGCGGTGGAGATCGCCACCCCGCTGATACCGATACCGACCCCGATGAGTGCCGTCAGCAACGGCAATCCCGCCGCCAGCAGCGAACCCAGCGCCGCCGTGAGCACCACCACGGCGACGGCCAGCCCGATGACCTCGGTCGTGGGCGGCTCCGGATGGGGTTGCACGGCGGTGCCACCCACCTCGACCTGCAGGCCTGCCCGCTCGCCGTTCGCGGCAACGGTCGTCAGCGCCTCCCTGGCGGGGTCGCCGAGTTCGTCCGGCTGTAGGTCGTAGCGCACCTCCGCGTACGCGATCGAGCCGTCCGGTGACACACCGCCGCCCTGGAACGGGTCCCGCACCGAAGCCACGTCGGGTGCCCGACCGAGTTCGGCAACGCTGGAGTCGATCGCCGAGCGGTATTGCGGATCGGTGACCTTGCCTTCCGGCGCGGCGAACACGACCTGGGCTGTCGCCCCGTCGGCGGACAGTCCGGGAAATCGCTCGTCCAGCAGGTCGAAGCCCTGCTGGGCCTCGGTCCCCGGCAGCGAGAAGGTGTCGGTCGTCGACTGCGACAGCGTCGCGGCGCCCACACCGAACGCCGCGAGTAACGCGATCCACAGCACGAGCACGATCCGGCGGTGGCGGAACGAGAACCGCCCCAACCGGTAGAGCAGGCCAGCCACGAAAGGTCCTCTCGATCTTCTCGGCACACGACCAGCCCGACACTGGCCGCCACCAGAAACGATACACGCATGTCTCATTTTGTGTTCCGGCCCCGCCCTCCCCCGGACCGTGCCCGGGCCCTGGCGCAGGCGGCGGCACCCGGGCATCGGCAGCGGAATTCGGTGCCGAACTCGAATTCACCCGTTTTCGGTGAAAACACTCCGATTCCTCGGTTTCCGGTTCAACAATCCTGCGGCGACACTCGGAAGCGGTATCGACAACACCTGATCGGCTGCACCCGGAGCGCGCGATCTCCGTTGTGCTGCCAGGCTGTTCTTGGCACGCGGCAGCAACTGCCGAACCCCGAAAAAACGTCTCGAGGTCAAATGACGATGCGGAGAACGGAAAGCCGAAACGCTGCCCGGCGAAGCGAGTCGGCGACCCGCACCGTGGTCGTGGAAAGCACGGAGAACTCCGCCGATGACGCCTGAATCCGCCAATTCGGCGACCAGTGCCGAGGCCGTCGCCGTCGTTCCCGGCCAGCGCACCCGGCCACGGATACTCCTCGCCTACGGCACCCGCCCCGAGGCGGTGAAACTCGCCCCACTGATCGCCGAACTACGCTCGAACGCCCGGCTCGACGTGGTGGTGGCGGTCACCGGGCAACACCGGGAGATGCTCGACCAGGTGAACGGGCTGTTCGGTATCGTCCCCCGCCACGACCTCGACGTCATCCGACCGGGACAGTCACTCACCGACGTCACCACCAGGACGCTCACCGGCCTGCGCGACGTCGTCGAGCAGGAGCAGCCCGCGGCCGTCGTCGTGCAGGGCGACACCACCAGCGCCTTCACCTCGGCACTCGCCGGTTTCTACGCCCACCGGCCGGTCGTCCACCTGGAAGCAGGCCTTCGGACGAACAATCGCTACTCGCCGTTTCCCGAGGAGATCAACCGCAGGCTCATCACCCAGCTCACGACACTGCATCTCGCGCCGACCCCGCAGGCGCGGCTGAACCTCCTCGCCGAGGGTGTGCGCGCCGCGGACGTGGCCGTGACAGGCAACACGGTGATCGACGCATTGCGGCACACTGTCTCGCGGCCGGTGCCCTACAGCGACCCCACCATCACGGCGGTCACCGCGGGTCGCCGGTTGGTGCTCGTGACGGCACACCGCAGGGAGTCCTGGGGCGAGCCCATGACCCGGATCGGGAAGGCGATCGCCAGGCTCGCCGCCGCCGAGCCCGACACGGCTTTCGTGTTACCCGCTCACCGCAACCCGGACGTGCGGCGAGCGTTGCTGTCCTGTTTGCACGGTCTGCCGAACGTGCTCGTTCGCGAACCGATGAGCTACGCGGAGTTCGCCAGGATCCTCGACGAGTGCGACCTGGTGCTGACCGACAGCGGCGGCATCCAGGAGGAAGCCCCCAGTCTCGGCAAACCGGTGCTGGTACTGCGTGACAACTCCGAACGGCCGGAGGCGTTGCGCGCGGGCACGGCACGGCTCGTGGGCACCGGTGAATCCGACATCGTCGATGCGGTCCGCGAACTGCTGCACGACCGGGATGCCTACCAGGCCATGGCCAGGGCGGTGAATCCCTACGGCGACGGCTTCGCGGCTCACCGCGCGGCGCGCGCCATCGAGGAGTTGCTCGGCATCGGGCCGAGGGCAGCCGACTTCCAACCGGCCACGGCCGGGGACGAGGCGCAGGCCGTGGCGGAGTTCGACGTGGAGGGAGTAGGCAGGTGACCGAGCTGAATCGCGTCGCCGTCGTCGGCCTGGGATACGTAGGCCTGCCGACCGCCGCCGCACTGGCCGGACAGGGCGTCGAGGTGGTCGGGGTGGACGTCGACCAGCGGGTCATCGAATGTGTCAACCGAGGAGAGGCCCCCTTCGACGAGCCGGACCTGACCTCCACCCTCAACGATGCCGTCTCGGCGGGAATGCTCGGCGCGAGCACCGAGATGCCCGAGGCCGACGCCTACATCGTGGCCGTTCCCACACCCATCAAAGAGGACAGTCACGTCGACCTCGCCCACGTGCGTTCCGCGACCGAGGCCATCGCACCACGGCTTCGCGGTGGCGAGGTGGTGATCCTGGAGTCGACGGTTCCCCCGGGGACCACCCGGCTGGTCAGCGAATGGCTGGAGCGGCTTCGACCCGACCTCGACCTGCCACACCGGATGGACAGCTCGCCGGGCGTGCACGTGGCGCACTGCCCCGAGCGGGTGCTTCCCGGTCGGATCATGACCGAGATCGTCACCAACGACCGCGTCATCGGCGGGCTCACCAGCCAGTGCGCGGAACGGGCGGCCGCCATCTACCGGATCTTCTGCCGTGGCGGCATCCTGCTGACCGACGCCGAGAGTGCCGAGATGGCCAAGCTGGTCGAGAACGCCTCACGGGACGTGGAGATCGCCTTCGCCAACGAGCTCTCGCTCATCTGCGACCGGCTCGAACTGGATGTCTGGGAGATCATCCGCATGGCGAACCGCCATCCGAGGGTCAACATCCTGCAGCCGGGGCCGGGAGTCGGTGGCCACTGCATCGCGGTCGACCCGTGGTTCGTGATCCAGGCCGCTCCGCAACAGGCAAGGATGATGCGACTGGCGCGCGAGATCAACGACGGCAAGCCGTCACATGTGGCGGAGCAACTCGTCGAGGCGGCAGGCAGGCTGCGTGAGCCGAGGATCGCCTGCCTGGGCCTTGCCTTCAAGGCCGACGTGGGCGACCTGCGGGAGAGCCCCGCGCTTCGCATCGTGCGCGAGGTCGCGACCGCCGCGGAGGACGCCGTCGTCGACGCCGTCGAGCCACACGTCACCGAGTTGCCGCAGAGCCTTCGTGCCCTTGACAACGTGCGGCTGTCGGGTGTGGACGAGGCGCTCGACCGCGCCGACATCGTGGCCCTGCTTGTCGACCACCAGTGCTTCCGAAAGATCAAGAAGCCTCGGCTGTCCGGCAAGATCGTCTACGACACAAGAGGTATGTGGGCATGAGTCGCCTCCACGCCTGTCGGCAGGGCTGGTGGTTCGCGTGAACACCGTGCTCGGTATGGACGTCGCGGTGCTCGGGCCACTGCTGTGCCTGGTGTCGGCGACGCTGGCGCAGCCGGTGGTGCTGCGACTGCTGCGCCGCGCCGGATCGGTCGACGTGCCGGGCACCCGCTCGTCGCATCACATCCCCACGTTGCGGGGCGGCGGCATCGCCGTCGTGCTCGGGGTGCTGCTCGGGATCAGCCTGATCCCGCACGGCATCTGGTTGCCACTCGTGTTCGCCGTCGCCAGTTTCTCCGCGATCGGGCTCGCCGAGGACCTCAAAGGGCTGTCGGTGCGGTCGCGGCTGCTGCTGCAGGCGCTGGCCGCCATGGGCGTGGCGACGCTGCTGCTCCTCGCGGACACGCCGGCCGTGGCGCCCGCGGCGGTCGTGCTGATCGCGCTGTGGATCACCGGATACGTCAACGCCTTCAACTTCATGGACGGGATCAACGGGATCTCCGGCGCACACGCCGTCGTCGGCGGCGCGACGTTCGCGTTCCTCGGCTTCTGGTACGCGGACCTGTCCCTGCAGGGCGCGGGCGCGACGCTGGCCGCGGGCGGGCTGGCGTTCCTGCCGTGGAACGCGGTGCGGGCCAAGGTTTTCCTCGGTGATGTCGGCAGCTACGCCATCGGTGCGGGGCTGGCCGTGTCCGCCGCCTATGCCGTGCTGCTGGGCGTGCCCGTCGAGGCCTCGATCGCACCGCTGGCGCTGTACCTGGCCGACACCACGTGGACGCTGCAGCGGCGGATCAGAGCCGGGGAGGAGTGGACGCGGCCCCACCGCAGTCACGTCTACCAGCGCCTTGGCGATCTCGGCTGGACTCACCTGCAGGTCACCGTCTTCACCGCCGCACTCGGCGTGCTGCTGTGCCTGCTCGGAGCGATCAGCCTGGTCGCGAGCTGGCAGTTGCGGCTGCTGGCCGACGTGCTCGCGGTCGGCGTGGTCACCGGCTACCTGGCCTCGCCGCGCTGGCTTGCGCCACGACGAGCGACCGAAGGAGCCACCTGATGCGGATACTTCTGCTCACCCAGTACTTCCCGCCGGAGATCGGTGCGCCGCAGGCGCGGCTGTCGGAGTTCGCCCGAACCTGGGCGGCCGACGGCGACACGGTAACCGTCCTCACCGGGATGCCGAACCACCCGACCGGTGTCGTGCCACCCGAGTATCGCGGCCGCCTCCGCGCGCGGGAACAGCATGACGGCTACTCCGTAGTGCGCACCTGGCTCTACGCCACTCCCAACGAGGGATTCCTCCGCAAGACGCTGTGTCACTTGAGCTTCATGGTGAGCAGCGTGCTGCTTGGCGCGCGAGCGAGCGGGAGGGCGGACGTGGTGATGGTTTCCTCACCGACGTTCTTCGCGATCGGTTCGGCATGGGTGCTGGCCAAGTTGAAGCGCGCCCGACTGGTGGTCGAGGTCCGTGACCTGTGGCCTGCCATCTTCGTCGAGCTGGGCGTGCTCACCAACCGCTGGATCATCAAGTCGCTGCAGCGGCTGGAACTGGCCGCCTACCACGCGGCGGACGCTGTCGTCGTCGTGACCGAGGGGTTCCGGCGCAACCTCGTCGAGCGTGGCGTTCCCCCGGCGAAGGTGCACACGATTCGCAACGGGGTCGACACCGATCGCTTCGGTGGCGACACCGCTGCCAACCCGGCGATCCGGCAGCGATTGGGAGCCGGCCCCGGCGAATGCCTCGTCGTCTATGCCGGTGCGCTCGGCATCTCGCACGCGCTCGAGAAGGTGGTCGACGCCGCCGCGCTGCTCACCGACCAGCAGGTGCGCTTCGCGCTCGTCGGCGAAGGAGCGCAGAAACGGCGGATCACCGAGCGGGTGCGTGACCTCGGGCTGTGCAACGTCCGCGTGCCGGGGGGTGTCGCAAGGGACGAGGTGCCGCAGGTGCTGGCCGCGGCCGACATCTGCGTGGTCTCGCTGCGTGATGTTCCGCTGTTCTCCACCTTCATCCCCTCGAAGATTTTCGAGTATCTCGCCGCGGAGAAGGCCGTGGTTGGCGCGGTGCGGGGGGAACCCGCCGAGATCCTGCGCGCCGCGGGAGCCGTGGTCGTCCCGCCGGAGGACTCACGGCGGCTGGCCGAGGAGATCGCCACGCTGGCGAGGGACCCGGCGCGTCGCGCCGACATGGGCAAGGAAGGCCGCCGCTTCGTCGAGCAGAACTTCGACCGGGCAGAACTGGCCCGGCGCTGCCGAACCGTTTTCGATTCACTCGGAGGTCCGGTTGAAACTCCTCATCACCGGAGGTAGTGGTTTCCTCGGCCGCCACCTGCTACCGCAGGCGATCGAGCGCGGCCACCAGGTCGTCGCACTGGCACGCAGTTGCGGCGCAGCGCGGGTGGTCGCCGAACTCGGGGCGGCACCCGTCGCCGGTGACCTCGACGATCCCGCGGCCACGGACGCCGCCTTCGCCGACGCGGGCGCCGACGCACTGGTCAACCTGGCTTCACTGGGGTTCGGGCACGCGCCTGTGATCGTCTCCGCGGCCGAGGAAGCAGGTGTCAAGCGGGCGGTGTTCGTCTCGACGACCGCCGTGACCACCACGATCGCGGCGAGGTCGAAGCGAGTGCGACTCGAGGCCGAGGAGGCGGTGCGGGCGAGCGCGCTGGACTGGACGATCATCCGGCCGACGATGATCTACGGTGGGCCCGGCGATCGAAACATCGCCCGGCTGCTGTCGGTGTTGCGTCGAACGCCGGTCCTGCCGGTTCCCGGCGGCGGCAAGCGGCTGCTGCAACCGGTGCATGTGGAGGATCTGGCAGCGGCCGTGCTCAACGCGGTGGAGTCCCCCGCCGCCCCGGGGCGCACCTACGACGTGGCCGGTCCCGAACCGATGCCGCTGGCCGAGTTGCTGGCCGAGGCGATACGCGCCACCGGAAGCCGGACCCGCCTGGTGCCGGTCCCGCTGCGACCCGCGATCCAGCTGCTTTCGCTGTACGAGCGGCTGTCACGACGTCCCAGGCTGAAAGCCGAACAGCTGCGGCGACTCGCCGAGGACAAGGCGTTCTCCGTCGAGGCGGCGGCGCGCGACCTGGGCTTCTCCCCCCGCAGCTTTCGCACGGGCGTGACCGAACAGGCGAACCGCAGGTGAACCGGGACGCGATGGGGCGGTTGGCCCGCACCGTGCTCCAGCTGCGGCCGCAGCAGGTGGCGCACCGGGTACGGCTGCGAACACAACGAGCGGCGCTGCGGCGCTGGCCGGATACCGGTCGCCGGCTGCTCGACACCCCCCGTCCAGCCGTCGCGGGCTGGCCGTCGGGCTTCATTCCCGTGGACGCGCGCACGCCGACACGGTGGCCCTCGATCGACGAACTCGACGACGGGGTGATCACCTTGCTCGGCCACACCGGCAAGCTCGGCGACCCCGCCGACTGGAGCCAGCTGCACGAGCCCCAGCTGTGGCGATTCCACCTGCACTACTGGGACTGGGCGTGGCCGCTGGCGCTGCAGCAGGATCAGGGTGCGGCGCGTGCGGTGTTCGCGCGGTGGTGGCGCTCGTGGCAGCAGGCGACGGTGTTCGGCCGGTACGACGAGTGGGCTCCGTACGTGGCTTCGCTGCGCGCGTGGTCCTGGTGCGGTCTCTACGACCACCTCGTCGCCGGAGAGCCACACGAGGACCGGTTTCTGGGCGCGCTGTGGTTGCATCTGCGGTTCCTGCGGCCGCACCTCGAGCGCGATGTCGGCGGCAACCACCTGGTGAAGAATCTCAAGGCGTTGCTCGGCCTCGCGGTCTTCTTCGGGCAGCAGCGGTTGCTGGACCGGACACTGCACGCACTGGCGCGGGAGGCGAGCAAGCAGGTGCTGCCCGACGGCGGGCATTTCGAGCGAGCGCCCGCCTACCACTGCCAGGTGCTCGCCGACCTGATCGACATCGCGGAGTTGCTCGAGGCGGCACGCGGCGACTCGCCGGAATGGCTTACCGCGGCGATCAACCGCATGCGTCGCTTCCTGGGCCTGGTGTTGCTGCCGGACGGCACCGTGCCGCTGTTCAACGACGGGTACCCGGTTCCCGGCGAGCTCGTCGACGAGCTTCGACCTGGACCACCCGCCGCTGACGGGATCACCCTGTTGCCCGACAGCGGCCTCGCGGTGCTCAGGGCGGGTGAGCTGTTCGTCATCGCCGACGTCGGTGAACCATGCCCGCGCGGACTGCCCGCACACGCCCACGCCGACACGCTGTCCTTCCTGCTCCACGACGGGGCTCGGCGGGTGGTGACGGAGGCAGGAACGTCCACATACGACCAATGTGCGCGGCGGCGCTTCGAACGCTCGACCGGTGGCCACAGCACCGTGGAGATCGACGACACGGATTCCACGGAGGTGTGGGCAGCGTTCCGCGCGGGCCGCCGCGCAGGCGCACACGTCGTCGACAGCGCTGACAGCGCCGACCGCGGTGGTGAGCTGGTACTGACGGCCGAGCACGACGGCTACCGCCACCTGAAAGGAGCGCCGGTACACCGGCGGACCTGGCGCCTTTCGGACAGCGAGTTGCGGGTCAGCGACGAGGTGCGTGGTCACGGAAGGCACCGCCTGGTGTCACGCGTGTTCCTGGCCCCAGAGGTGCCCGCCGAGCAGGCGGATCGCTTCGGCGGCGACTGGCGCGTCGAACCCGCAGGCCTCGCCACCGGCTGGGAACGAATCGAACCGGGCACGGTGCTGCTGCGGGAAACGACCGCGCGGCTGCCCTGGAGTGATGAGTTCCGGTATTCGACGAGCGAGAGGAAAGGTGCGCAGTGAAGCAGGTCGTGCAACCCCT
Source organism: Saccharomonospora marina XMU15 (assembly GCF_000244955.1). Lineage (GTDB taxonomy): Bacteria > Actinomycetota > Actinomycetes > Mycobacteriales > Pseudonocardiaceae > Saccharomonospora_A > Saccharomonospora_A marina. The sequence goes on from NZ_CM001439.1 coordinate 3,719,145, forward strand.
GCGGGGAGGACCGGTCCGCGTCCTCGACGTGCCCCGGCCGACGATCGGCGCCACGGAGGTGCTGGTCAGGACACTTTCCAGTGTCATAAGCCCCGGCACGGAGAAGGCCGTGACGTCACTGGCGCGCTCATCACTGCTCGGCAAGGCGAAGGCGCGCCCCGACCTGGTGCGGCAGGTGGTGGCCAAGGCACGCAGCAACGGCGTCTCCAGCGCGGCCAAGGCCGTGATCAGCAGGCTCGACTCCGACACCCCGCTCGGCTACTCGGCGTCCGGCATCGCGCTCGAGGTCGGCGAGGCCGTCAGCGGTATTCGACCGGGAATGCTCGTGGCCACCGGCGGTGCGGGCCGGGCCAACCACGCCGAGTTCCAGGCTGTGCCCGGGTTGCTGTGCACCCCCGTCCCGGAGGGCGTTTCGGCGCAGGACGCGGCTTTCGCGACGCTGGGCTCCATCGCGCTGCACGGTGTGCGGCTCGCCGAGGTCGGCCCCGGATCGAAGGTCGTCGTTGTCGGTCTCGGGCTGGTGGGCCAGCTGGCGGCGAGGCTGCTGCTCGCCAGCGGATGTGACGTCGCGGGCATCGACGTCGCCGAGCAACCGCTCGCCACGGCACGGGCGTCGGGTGTGTACGGACTGCGCGAGGAAGGTGAGGAAACGACGGACGCGGTGCTCACCTGGACCAGGGGCAGGGGCGCGGACGCGGTGCTGCTGTGTGCCTCGGGCGCGTCGTCCGAAGCCGTCAACCGCACACCCGCGCTGTGCCGTGACCGTGCTGCCGTGGTCGTCGTCGGCGACGTCGGCCTCGACATCGCACGGAAGCCGTTCTACGAGCGCGAGCTTTCCGTGCGGTTCGCGCGTTCCTACGGTCCTGGGCGCTACGAGCGCTCCTACGAGGAGTACGGCGTCGATTTCCCGGCCGGACACGTTCGCTGGACCGAGGGTCGCAACCTCGAGGCGGTACTGGATCTGCTCGCCTCTCGGCGGATCACGGTGGACGATCTGGTGACACACCGCTTCGAAATCGGGGAAGCGGGTAAGGCCTACCAACTCATCGAGAGCGGCAGCGAGCCATACCTGGCCGTGCAGCTTCGGTACCCGGACGACAGGGTCGAGCAGGGGCCGGTGCGGTTGCGGCAGCCGAGTACGCGCTCCGGCTCCGGTGTCGGCTGGCTGGGTGCGGGCTCGTTCTCCACGAGTGTGCTGCTGCCCGCTTTCCGGCAGGCGGGCTTCGAGCGGTTCGTTTCCGTCGCCTCCGCGCAGGGCCTTTCGGCACGCAAGGTGGCTGAGCGGTTCGGGTTCGAGCAGGCCGTTTCGGAACCGGGCGAGGTGATCGACGACCCGGCCGTCGATGTCGTGGTGATCGCCACGCCGCACGACACACACGCGGAACTGGTGCTGCGCGCGCTGCGAGCGGGCAAGCACGTGTGGTGCGAGAAGCCTCCGGTGCTCACCGTGGACGAAGCCGAGGAACTGACAAGGCTGGCCGGGCAGTCGCCCGGTGTCCTCTTCATCGGATACAACCGGCGCTGGTCCCCCGCACTGGCAGCGGTGAAGGATCACCTCGGCGAAGCCTCTCCCCGCACGGTGGTCTACCGCGTCGCGGCCGGCGAACTGCCCGGCGATCACTGGTACCACGACCGCCGCCAGGGTGGCCGGCTTCGCGGGGAGATGTGCCATTTCGTGGACACCTGCTGCGCCCTCACCGGCTCGGCGCCCGAGGTCGTCTCCGCGGTCGCCGGCAGCACCGGCGAACTCGGGCTGGCCGATGACGTCGGGCTGCTGATCCGGCACCGGGACGGCTCGGTGTCCACGGTCAGCTACTGCGCCTCCTCCCCCGCCGGTGCGGGCAAGGAACGGGTGGAGGTGCTGGCAGGCGATCGGCACGCCGTCATCGAGGACTACCGCAGGATCGTCCTGGACGGACGCAGGCGTTCGTGGAGCACGCAGGACAAGGGGCACAAGGCGGCGGTCAGCGCGTTCCACGCGGCCGTGCGGGAAAGCGACAACCCGGCCGTCACCGAGCAACTGTTGCTGTCCACCAACGCAACCCTCGCCGCCCTCCGCTCCATTCACCACGTGCACTGACGAGACCGCGACCGCAAGGCGGAAGGAGGAGCCACGCGTGTGTGGAATAGCCGGGGTCGCCCACACCGGAGACCGGCGAGACCTGCCCGGCAGCGCGCAGGTGCTCGCCCACCGTGGCCCCGACGGCGGGCGATCGGTCGGTTGGGACGCGAATCGGGCAACCGGTGTACTCGGTCACGACCGGCTGGCCATTGTGGACCTGTCCGAGCGTGGGCAGCAACCGATGTCCGACGAGCATGGTCGGTTCCTGGTCGCCTTCAACGGCGAGATCTACAACCACGCCGAGTTACGGCGGCTGTGCCAGACCAGAGGCCACCGGATACGCGGCCGCATGGACGGTGAGGTGATCGTCCATCTGTGGGAGGACGAAGGCGAGGAGTGCCTGCGGCGGCTCAACGGGATCTTCGCCGTCGCGGTCGTCGACACGGCCACCGGCACGGTGTGGTTGGCCCGCGACCCGGTCGGGGTCAAGCCGCTCTACCACATCGCCGAGCGAACCGAGTTGTGGTTCGCCTCCGAACCACGGGCGATCGGTGAGCTGGGCGCCGACCTCGGAGCGCCCGACGTGGTGGCGCTCGCGCAGTTCCTCACCTTTCTCTGGATTCCCGATCCCAGAACACCGTTCTCGCGCGTGCGCTCCGTGCGGCCGGGCCACGTCATGCGCTGGCGGCCCGGCCGCGGACCGGTGAGCAGGCGCTACACGGCCCCGCTGTATCCGGAGCCCGACGCCAAGAGCCTGGACGTGCCGACAGCCATGTCGGAGCTGGAACAGCAACTGGACGCGGCGTGCGCGCGGCAGTTACTCGGGGACGTCCCTGTGGGGCTGATGGCATCCGGTGGGATCGACAGCAGCCTGCTGTGGTGGCAGGCTCACGATCGGCTGGACGGAGCCTATACGATCGAATGGTCGCGCGACGCCGACGGAGAGCGGCTCGACGAGGACGCCGAAGCGGTTCGAGCGCTGCGTAACGAGTTGGGTTCACCGACCACTTTCATCGAGGGGGTGGCCGGTGGGCAAATTCCGGCTCCGCCGAGCGGTGACCTGTTCGCCGACCCCGCGTACGAGCTCACCCGGCTGATCGCCGCGCGGGCACGGCGGGATGGGTGCAAGGTGCTGTGGTCCGGTCAGGGGGGCGACGAACTCCTCGGCGGGTATCGCAGGCACCGGGTGGCATGGCTGCTGGAGGATGCGTTCGCCGGAGTGCTGAGCACGCTGCGCCCGGTGACGAGGATGCTGCGGGCCGGCAGTCCGAGGAACGAGTACGCGACTCGGCTCGTGCGTGCTGCCTCCGGCAAGGATTTCTTCGAGCGGTACCTGCACCTGTGCACCTACTCCGACGCCGACGACAGGGCCAGGGTGCTGGGCTGCTCGTCGGCGGAGGTCGCCGACGAGGTCGTGTGGAGCAGTCATCGCGAGATCTACGACGCATTGCCGCAGGGGCTGTCCGCGTTGCGGCGCGCACTCGCGCTCGACCTCAACGTCTATCTGCCCGGACTCGGACTCGCCTACGTGGACAGAGCCGGCATGGAGTACGGGGTGGAGGTTCGGGTTCCCTGGCTCGACCTGGAACTCGTGCGCTGGAGCCTCACCCTTCCCGACAAGGCGCTCGCCGCCGACGGTGGCAAGGCGCCCGCCCGCGCGCTCGCTCGCAAGGCGCTGCCCCCGCTGATCGCCGACCGGCCGAAGCGCGGGTTCGCCGCACCTATCGACCGGGTGAGGCGATCCGACCGGACAGCCGGTTCCAGAGGCCACCGGCAGGGCGACTACTTCGCCCGTGCCGCCGAAATCGTCCACACCCTGTCCGATACCCGGAGGATCGCGTGACCGACAGCGTGCAGGCGGAACGACTGAAGCGTGCCGTCGCGGAGTTCTGGGAGGCGGATGCCTGCGGTGAACGCTACGGCGACGACCAGGAACGCATCCGGTACCAGCTCGAGCCCGAGGTGCCGACGTTCGCGAACTTCCCTTCGGGCCGGGGCCGCGACGTGCTCGAAATCGGTGTCGGTATGGGCGCGGACCTGCTCAGCTGGGCGAAGGCAGGCGCGAGAGTGACCGGTGTCGACCTCACCGAACGTGCTGTCGAGTTCACCGGTCAGCGGCTTCGGTCTGCGGGCCTTTCCGGTGAGGTACGGGTGGCCGACGCCGAGGCACTGCCGTTTCCGGACGCGTCGTTCGACATCGTCTGGTCCTGGGGAGTACTGCACCACACGCCACGTTCGCGCACCGCATTGCGGGAAGCGGCCCGTGTCCTTCGCCCGGGCGGCCGGTACGCGGTGATGGTGTATCACCGCCGATCCTGGCTCGCGCTGGCGGCGTGGGTCCGCTTCGGCCTGCTGCGAGCGCGGCCCGCGATGTCGCTACGTGAGGCCGTGTCGCACATCGAGAGCCCGGGCACCCAGGCCTTCACCGCGAAGGAGATCCACCAAACGGTCGGCGACCTGCTGGCAGATCTTCGGGTGCGTCCCGTGCTGACCCACTGGGACCGCAGGGTGGCACCAGGCATCTCGCAACTGCTCGGCGACCGCGCGGGCTGGTTCCTGTTGGTCGAGGGATGGAAGTCCATCACCTGACCGATACGCGCGGTCGCTCGTTGGTCTTGACATCCCGCTGAAGCCACGCCAGACCGGCAGATGTCGCAAGAAGGTTGATCCTACTCCACACCACCGTCGGGAGGGAGGGTCTGCCGCAGGAATTGGGAGTCGGCTCGGGTACCAGGAGCTGGCGGCGGTGACGGTACCGGCAGCAAGCGGGATGTTCGCCAGATTGCCGGAGGTGTTGCTGACCGACGGTGGCGATGCCGGGCTGGCCAGCAGCACCTCATCGGTGGCGACCAAATCACCCAACTCCTCCCGTTGATCGACGCGATCGCCGGTACACGGATGTCGGGAGCCCGCGCCACCGGCGTCATCTGCCGGCGCGGACTCACCGAAACAAAGCGTTTGACACGATGTCGGCGTATTTGCGGAAGCCTGTCGAATCAAGCATCGCCACAACGCCACCCACGCCAGCTTGTACCCAAATGGGCGCCCTTTCACGCATACGAATTTCCCAATAACACAGATACCATATCACTCATGTCCTCCACGCTGACGCAACGCTGCTACAGGTTCTACATGTCGACCCATTCGGGCCTCAACGACCACACTGCCTGCCAGCTGATCTACAAGCGAGACATAAAACCCAGACTCCCCACAGAAACCCATCGCATGCGCGTCCTCGACATCGGATGTGGCCAAGGAACATTGGTTAAACTGATGCGCGAGGACGGCCTTGACGCGTGGGGGGTGGATATCAGTGAAGAACAAGTCGACCTCGCACGCGCCGAGGGAATCACACAAATCTTCCTGGCGGACCTTCAAGAATTCTTGGAAAACAGCGAATCAACCTGGGACGTCGTTGTCGCCAACGACATTCTGGAACACCTCCAAAAACAAGCAGTTCTGGACACTTTCGATCGCGTCCATAAGTCTTTGACGCCTGGCGGTATCTTTCTGGCCCGTGTGCCAAATGCTGTGAGCCCCGTCGGTGGGCACGTCATGTACGGTGACATCACCCATGAGACGTGGTTCACTCGACGCAACGTCGCCCAACTGGCCGCGGTCTCGGGGTTCGATTCCATCGAGACATTCCCGTGCCCTCCTCCTGCCCATGGGTTGAAGAGTTGCGCACGCCTCGCCGCATGGAAGGTCATCAGCGGATTATTCAAGTTGGCACTTACCGCAGAAACCGGACAACTCCGAGGTCATGTCGTAACTCAGAATTTGACCTTCGTAGCGCATAAGAGTAGTGCGGGAGTTGCCCGCGATCTGGTCCGCGATCTCGACGGGGGCTCCACATCCTCCAACTCGAGCTGACAGGCCTTCTTCCGCGGCTGGACCAGTTCCGTCCTTCCCCGCACTCTTGGGCCCGCGACCTGGGTAAACGGTGTAGGCAGTGTCAGCGGCCACGCCGAATCCCGCGGCGTAGAGCCTGTCCGACCGTGCTCGCGGGATGCGTCGTGTCCCACCGTGCTCGGGCAGATGCGGGTGACGCCCGGACCAACCGTCGCCGATCACGGATACCTCGCGACGGTGAGGCCGAGCACCTCCTCCAACGTCGGCGCGGTGACAGCCGAAGGCCGGTCACTTCGTGGACGTGTTTCGTGCTGCTGATCGGAAGGCAGATCAGGTCTGAGATCCGATCTTCTTACGCGTGGAAGCGATCTGCACTCCCACAACCGCGGTTACGATCATGGAAGCGGCACTGACCAGTATCTGGTACACACCCATCTCACCTTTGACCAGGACGGGTAGGAATACCAACATGAAGAACATCGCACGTGGATCGTTTTCCGGCCGAAACAACGTGTCGAAAAGTCGGAAAATCGCACCGAAAAGGAACATTCCTATCACCACGGGAATCCATCCGCCGTGCCGATACAGATCGCCGAGCGGTGTAACCGCGGCGGCAGAATAGTTGTCGCGCGACGTACTGAAGTACTCCTGGTAGAACTCGTAGCCGCTGGCAAATATGGGTTTGTCCGGCCAGATCAACCGGGGAACAGCCCCGACAAAGGGAGCGTAAAGAAATTCCGTCGGACTGTGGTACGGAACGTATTCGGGAGTCTTCTGCAGGATGATAGCGACGTTCCCGGTCTCGCGGATCCGCCCCAGCAGTGTCGTTGTCGAGTCGGTTATGACCGGCAGCACCTCGCCGGTTCGCAGAACATCCCCGAGAACATTCGGCGCCCGCTCCGCCGCTTCACTCGGCGCCAGCCGTCCCGAATCCGTACGAACGACCTCCCGGTACGCGTTGTTAAAGGGCAGCACGACCCAGACGAACAACAGGGTTCCGATCAGAAGCACCCTCAACAGGACTTTGCCGCGCACGGCACCGTACGGGATCAAAATAGCGAGTGCGGTAACCACGAACGACTGCTTTCCACCCGCGAGCGCGCCGAAGAACACCTCGACAAGGGCGAGGATCAGCAGTATCGCGTAGTCGCCCTTGCTTGCGGTCGTGAATGCCCGGTAGGCAGCGACCATCACAGCGAAAACGGTCAGTGTGGAAAGCACAGCCAAGATCTGCCTGTGGGCGGTCGAGTCCGACACCAACTGGCTGGCGTCTCCCACATAGCCGAGCCGGTCGCTGGCGATCACGCTGGTGATTCTTGCGACCGACCCGATGGCGAAAAGGGCCCATACCGCTCCATGGCCCCGCAGTGCCGGCTCGGTCCCGTGGAGCAGTACACCCACAACGCGGCGAGCCGACGCGTAGCCGACGCGAGGCAAGCCCACCAGATAACCGACCGCCCACAGAACTATGCCGACACTGGCGAGTCTCAGCGCGTCTACCACGCTGCTCAGCGAGACGACGGTGACGGAACCGGCGAGCGGCAGCCACCACGTCACCGTACTTATCCCGAAGGTGAGCATCACCCACACCGCGTACCAGGGCCCCAGCCGCCAACGTGCGATACCCCGGCGATTCAACGGCAGGACCAGTGTAAGCCGCAGCGCCGCGCAGGCGAGTGCGATAACCGACACCATACCCAGCGTCATTCGCGTTGACACGCCGAAGGCGAACAACCCGTCCAACAGCATCGGCAGGGCCCCTGCGGCCACCAGCAAGATCGTCGAAAGCACCTTCGTCGAGGGCAGCCGCGTCGCCCCGTCAGCGAGGAACGAATCTCGCTCCGTCCCGAGCCTAGGCGTTCCCGCATCCTTCGTTTCGGCACCAGAGGTCATGTCGGTCTCTCAGTGTCGGCGATCGTTGTTGCGGCGGTTGAGAGTTCCTCAACGCTGCCGTGCCGGGCGGTTTCGACCACTGTCGCGGCCGACAGGCTTCTCCGTTCCTCCGCAGCCCCGGGCGATCACAGCTTCCACCAGTCGATTCGCGGCAGTTGCTGCAATACGTCCGGGCGAGCGGCAACATAGTTGCCTTCGATGAAGGTCTCCAGTTCCGGATGCCATCCCGGATAACCTTCCACCCCGTGCCTCGTCAGCTTTCCGATCCGGTAGCCGAGTGGCGTCAGCAAGTCGAAGGCGTCCTTGAGAAACCGGCGACTCGCTATCCAGCGGTGGTTGTACTCGAACTGGACCACGTCGACGGCCCCGTCTTGTAACGACCGCGCCGCGCCCTCCAGCACCGCGAGATCGTTGCCCTCGGTGTCTATCTTGAGCAGCCGTACCTTAGCTATGTCGTGCTCACGCAGGTAGTCATCGATCGTCGCCATCTCGACGACCTCTTCGCCGGAGAGGTCCTCGGCGCCGATCGACTCCCGGTGCAGCGAATTGGTGCCTGCCCCGGGATGGATCACGTGCAACGTCGCCTTTCCCGGTGCGCTGGACAGCGCCAACTGGTTGACCCGGACGTGCGACGGAAGATTGCGAGTGAGTATCTCGTATGTATACGAAGACGGTTCGAACGCGTGCAGATCGACGTTGGTCCCGTGGCAGAGGCGGGCGGCATTTTCCAACAATGCATTGGACCACTTGCCGACATTCGCACCGACATCAAGAACAGTGATCGGGCTCGCGGACGGTACCTCCGAGGACAGCAGCCACTTCTGTAGCGCGTACTCGCCATTGCTGGCCGCGTGGTTGGAGTGGTCGAGGCGTGCGCGGTTCAGCACGAACCTCGCCGCTCGAATCACCGGCCGACGACCGAACATCGTGCAACAGGTGTCCACCGTCGCTGCCGCGGCTTTGCGTAATCGAGACATCAATCCTCTCCGGACTCCTGGATGGTCGTCAGCTCGGTTCGCGAGCGACGGGCGTTGGGTCGGCGTCTGCGGCGATGGCGAGGGTATGTCGTCGCGCGCGCGATACCCGACGCAAGGCGAACAACATCAGCACGAACGCGATGCCCGTACCGGTGCTCCAAGCGACGGCAGCACCCGCGATGCCGATGATCGGAAGCAGCGCCACCAGGGTCGAGACAGTGGCGACCGCGGCGATCCCCTGCGCACAAGCCACGGAACCGGGCTTGCCGTGTCCACGCAACAGGTCGGCCGACACTCGCCCACAGCCCAGGAACACACCGCCAGGCGCCATCAACCACACCAGCGGAACGGCCTCGCTGAACTGCGGCCCGAACACGGTCGGCACCACCCAGGAAGCCGTCGAGGTAATCAGAATCATCGCTACGGCGCCGATCGTGGTGCTCGCCAATAGGGCGTCCCTGCGCAGTCGGGCGCTGCTGTCCGGGTTCGACCTCGACGCGATCCTCGGGAAGGCGACATGCCCGATCGCCGCGACCAAGGGAGCTGCCAGAACACTCAGCGAAGCCGCCACAGCGTAGCGGCCCAGCTGTGCGGCAGGCACGACTATCGACAGCACCAGTTGATCCAGACGTGTGGTAACCACAGTTGGTGTCGAGGCCATGAGCTGACTTACGCCGTACCGGGTCAACGGTTTGGTGAGAGTTCTCCTCGCCGTTCCCCCAGTCAGCCCCTCACGCCTGCAGAGCAGGTAAGCGAGCCCTGTCTGGGCCACCATCGTGAAGGAAAGCACCGCGAGCACAGTCATGAGACTCAGACCCACCACTACGTGCAGGCCCACGATCATCGACAGGTATGCCACAGGCTGAGCAACCCGCACCATGTTCCATGCCTTGAGGTTCGTGGCCTGAAGGCTGAATGTGTAACTGGCACCGACGAAGCAGGCGAGACAGGTCAGGAACATCAATCGGTACCCCCAGGTGACCACCTCGTTGCCGGAAGCGAGCAGAGGCGCGACAAAGATGCCCAGCAACAGTGTCGCCACGCCAGAGGCGACCATCAGATTTCGAGAGGTCGCGAGGTAGTCGGGCGCCCGCTTCGGGTGTCTGGCCACGAAGTAGGTCGTCGCCGCTGTCTGCCCGAGTTGGCCGACCGCGAGGACGACACTGAACCACGTGAAGATCGCGGCGTACTCTCCGCGGCCGGTGGGGCCGAGCGCACGGGCGATGACGACCCCGGTGGCGGCGGCGAACGCGGCAAGAATCATGTTGACCAACGCGGTGCCCAACATGTTGCGCACGACACCGGCCGCGCCGGGTAACTCCCGCTTGCGCCACAGTTGGTGGACGCGCAATGCCATGCGGCTCTTCATTTCACCGAATCCAGCTCCACGACGCGTCGTCGGATCTCACCCGCTACCGGCATGAAGAGTACTCCCGCGGCGACGTCCACACCGGTGACGCATAAGGAGACGCGCCCTGTCCGAGTGGCACAATCACCCAGTCAGACGAACATTTGGCGCGGCATCAAATACGCGCCGGCATGTCTAAGATCACCGCCATTACCGTGATGGGCGCTGCGCGAAGGCGTCCGAAGTAGTCGGTCACCAGATCTAGTGCCGGTTCGCCCGGTGCCGGGCTCGCACGATGATTCTCCATTCGCCAAGTCGATCGAATCAGCGAAGCCCTACGCACGATGCGGTGGCACCCGTGATTGGTCGGATCAGCTTCGGTTTCACCGTGCGACACTGACCGACGTAGTGCGCATGGAGGCGGACAAGCCAGGTGCGCACCTGCGTCGAGTCCGTTCCGCTACGAGTCCGGTCGTGCCGTGATCACCAGAACCACGGTCTCTCGGAACGAGACATTCCACGACACCAGGAGGGCGGCACATGCAGAAGTCGACGCGCCAATCCTGAGCAAAACGAGAGTTCCCACTTTTAGGGGCTCTTTCGAAGACCTTGGATGGAATGGAGCTACGACCCTTGCACATCGGCATCATCGGAGAGTCGGCACCGGACAAGTTCGGCGACAACATTCGAGACACGCTCGAAAAGATGGGCCACCGAGCAAGCATGCTCGGTTCAGGAAGACTCGCTCGTGGCGGCCTCGTCGGTGCCCGGGTCGGCGATCTGGCCATGAGGGGCTTTCCTCGGCTGGAGGAGCGCTTCCACGTTCCGATCGCGAGGAAAGCGCTCGCACTCGAGTGCGACGCCGTGATCAATACGATCGGGAACCTTTCCCCCTCGGCTGTCGAGGTGCTGGCCGACCAGCGTATTCCCACCGCGTTCTGGTTTCCCGACCACGTCGCCAATCTCGACCGGCAGCGAGTCCTGCTGGCTCCGTACACCGCATGGTTCTTCAAAGACCCGCTCCTGGTCAGGCGGCTTCGTGACACGCTGGGACTACCAGTGTGGTACCTGCCGGAAGCATGCAATCCCGACTGGCACCGCCCGATCGACGACGGTCCGGCCGACCCCGTCGTGGTCGTCGCGGGAAACCTGTACCCCAGCCGGTTGGTGCTGCTCAAACGACTTCACGAAGCCGGTGTACCGATACGCATCTACGGACCCGACTTCCCCAGGTGGGCGAGAGGCATAATCCCCGACGAGCTACACACCCGCACCGTGGTGCTTCGAGAGAACAAGTCACGACTGTTCCGCCGGGCAGCGGCCGTGCTCAACAACCTGCATCCCGCGGAGATGGAGGGGGTCAACGGGCGGCTCTTCCAAGCCACAGGTGCAGGGGCGGCCGTGCTGTGCGAGCAGCGGCCGGCACTGTCCGAGCTGTTCGACGTCGAACGTGAAGTCGCGGCCTTCCGGACTTTCGACGATCTCGTGTCGCGTGCCCGTGACCTGCTTGCCGATCCAGAAGTCGGCCGACAGTTGGGCGACGCCGCAAGCAAGCGAGCGCACGCCGAACACACCTACGAGCTCAGGCTCAACACGATCCTGGAGAAGCTGGCATGACATGCTGCACCGGATTTCGTACCTGCCACACCGCGGCTGGTGACTTGTGATGTTCGACGTGCTGTTGCTCGCACCTTCGCGCGGTCTCGGCGGCGGAATCGAACGTTATCTGGCAACAGTCGAAGCCAGCTTCGCCGAAACCGGTGTGCGGTATCACCGGATCGACCTGCTCAATCCGGGGGAGACTCCATCGATACGTACCAGAGCCCGCTTCGCTGCCCGCGTGCTGGCGACCGTGGTGCACAGTCAACGGCCGATATGGCTGGTGGTCGGCCACGTCAACCTGCTGCCGTTGGTGAGTTTGGCTTCGCGCTGCCGGGCCTTCACCGGCGGCACGGTGCTGGTCTACGGGGCCGAGATCTGGTCCCGTAAGCGGCTCCGTGGTAGGCGCACGGTCAGCCGGCACGGCCTCCGGGTCGTCACCATCAGCAATTTCAGTGCGGGCGCACTGGTGGCGACCTCCCGTGCCAGCGTCCTACAACCGGGGATAACCCAGGACTGGTACGAGAGCCTCGTCGCAGCCGCCGAACGGCCGAAGGCTCCAGGGGCCGGGCTGACTCTGATCACGACGTTTCGGCTGTCCAGCTGGCGTGGTAAGGGCCTCGACACGCTGTTCGCCGCTGTCGAACAGCTCGAAGACCAGCGGATCCACCTCAAGGTATGCGGCCGCGGCCCAGTTCCCGACGACCTGGCCGAGGAGGTGTCGCGTCGACCGTGGTGCACAATCCTCGCCGACATCACCGACGATCACCTCGCCGACGAGCTTGCCAGGGCGGATCTGTTCGTGTTGGCGACGCGGACACGTACCGGTCGTCGACACAGTGGCGAGGGATTCGGATTCGTGCTGTTGGAGGCCCAACTCGCCGGGACACCCGTAGTCGCGCCCGCATACGGTGGAAGTGGTGACACCTTCCAGCACGGGCTCACCGGAATAGCACCCGTCGATGAAACACCGGAGGCGCTTGCCCAGGCACTCTCGACGATGCTCTCCGACGACGAACAGCGAACGGAGATGGGGCGGCAGGCGGCCCGGCTGACCCGTGCTCGGTACGAGCCGAAGGCCTATGCGCGCTACACGGCCGAGACGGTGCTCGGCCACGCGCTCGCCACCTGAATCGAGAAGATGCCACGTTCGACGTTGGTGAGAGCGGCGAGGATTCCTCGCCGCTCTCACCACTGGCTACCTCCCCGACTCGGAGAACAGGGCGAGATCGGACTCCACCATCCTGGTGACAAGCTCCTCGAACGACATCGCTGGTTCCCAGCCAAGCTTGTCCCGCGCCTTCTTGGGATCGGCGCAGAGCAGGTTTACATCCGCAGGTCGGCGGAACTCCGGATCCGAGACCACGTAATCACCGCATTCCAGGCCGACCGCGCGAAAAGCGACCTCGACCAGTTCCTGGACCGAGTGTGTGTGTCCGGTGCCCACGACATAGTCCTCGGGGGTGTCCTGCTGAAGCATCATGTGCATCGCGCGGACGTAGTCACCGGCATAGCCCCAGTCCCGTCGAGCCTCCATGTTGCCTAGGCGCAGCTCGTTCTGGAGGCCCAGTTTGATCCTGGCGACCGCGCGCGAAACCTTACGGGTGACGAACTCACTTCCCCTGCGCGGCGACTCGTGATTGAACAGTATCCCCGACACTGCGAACATTCCGTAGGATTCGCGGTAGTTCTGGGTGATGAAATGCCCGTAAGCCTTGGCGACACCATATGGGCTGCGCGGGTGGAATGGGGTGTGCTCGTTCTGCGTGGCCTCGGTCACCAAGCCGAACATCTCAGACGATGAAGCCTGGTAGAACCTGATCTGGCTGGAGGGTGTGGTTCGCGAGCTACTGGCGCCGGAGACGACCCTGATAGCCTCCAACATGCGCAGCACACCCATTCCGGTCACTTCCGCGGTGATCTCGGCTTGTTGCCACGAAAGCGGTACATAGGAGATGGCTCCGAGGTTGTACACCTCGTCCGGCTGGACCTGCTGCACAGCACTGATGAGACTGCCCTGATCCAACAAGTCCCCCTGGACGATCTTCACGTCGCCGTGAGATCGGCGAAGCTGCGCCACCTTGGGATTCGCCTGTCCCCGCACAAGACCATGGACCTCGTACCCCTGATCCAACAGATACTCCGCCAGATAGTTGCCGTCCTGGCCGGTGATTCCAGTGATGAGCGCTCGCTTGGTCAACAGACCCTCCAGTTGATTGCAGGATTGTTCGCCGGGCGATTCCCCCTCGTCGCACGGCGCGAATGAGCAGTGGCCCGTTCGGACACCGCGGACAACTCGTCCGTGGTCCGTGGTTGAGGTGTTCACCGACGGTTGTCGCCGATGATGTTCTGTCCACAGCCGACATCGGAACTCGTTTCGTCACACCGAAGAACCCGAGCAAGAACTACCCTCGGCTGTGGAGGGAGCAGCACCGTGCTGTGTGTCGTGGGTGGAACCGTTCGAGTGGCACGGAAGGTGTTGTCGGCCAGTCACGCTGCGACGGCCGTATCCGTACCGCTACCCTTCCTGTGACAACCTATCCAGGCCACCGCGTTCTCGCACGGCGACAAGTGCATCGGACAGGTGAAACACCGATGGGCGTGCTCGGCATCCGGGCCATACCGACGCGTCTCTACCAAGATTCTCTTCAGCCTTCGGAGAACATGTGGGTGTATTGAAGATGGGTGAGCAAGGTACGCCTGCTGTGCTTGTCGACTGCGCAGGAGGTCGCGGCGGTGGCGCCGCCAGATTCATCGAGGAGCTCAGACGGTGGCGGCGCAAGAATCCCCAAGAGGCCGTTCGACTCCTCGGCCTGCGTGCACCTGTGACAGCACGACACCTCGCGAGGCGAGAACTACAGACGTTACGGGGTCGCTTCCACAGGGTCATAGCGCTCAACAATGTCGGCTACGTCACCGGTTCCAGCGAACGGTGGTTGCTCCTGCGAAATGCCCTACACTTCCCTTTTCCGGGTGAGCGACCTGAGCTGCCCGCTCGCATAGCCAGGCGAGTCCGGGCCCAGTCCTCGGTAATCCGTGTGACCGCCAAGCGCGCCGACGTCGTCGTCGTACCGACCTCCGCGATGGCCGAGCGCGTGTCGCATCATCTTCCCGAACTTGCCAACCGAATCTCGGTCGTCCCACACCCTGTTTCGCCTCGGGATCGGAACTCGATCACCGAAGGCCTGATCGTGTGCCCTATGCTCCCCGCCCCTTACAAGCGGATGCGGCACCATCTCACCGTGCTGACGCAGGCCGCGGAACAACTCTACTCGTCATCGAAGCGGCGGCTGGACCTGCGGATCACCGCGACCCAGCAGGAGTTGGCCGCCCTCGGTCTGCCCGCCTCGTGCTCGCTCACTCCAGTGGGACACCTGTCGGCCAGGCAACTGGACCCGCTGCTGGCCATGGCACAGGTCATCTATTACCCCGCCGAGTTGGAGTCCTTCGGCTACCCCCTCGCTGAAGCAAGAGCCAACGGGCAGCCTGTCGTAGCGCCGGGGTCGGTTCAGACGAAGGAAGTGGCAGGCAACGCCCTCGTTCCCTACCAGGAAGCCACTCCTGACGCGATCGCGTCGGCTTTGGAGTGTGCCCTCTCCGAGCCGCCACCAGCGCCCGACCCGGCACCGTTCGACCCCGATGCCTACTTTCGGCGCTGGCTGAGCTAGTCACGCACAGTCCTGACCCGATGGGGTGAAACCGCGGTCGGCCGGGATGGCAGGGGTGTCTCTCGCGGGCACCCGGGTGGGCAGGCAGCGCGAGCGGCCGCGCGGGCGGCAGGGAGGCATCATGGGCGACCCCGTTGGCGAGGGGTTTCGGGGCAGGGTCGAGGTCGACATCCGCGACTCCGTCCCGGACTGGAAGCCGTTCCTGCAGCCACAGGCGCCCGCGGACGCGCCGAATGTGCTGATGGTCGTGTGGGACGACGTCGGCTACGGCGCGATGGACGTCAACGGCGGCCCGATCGAGACGCCAACCATGCGCAGGATCGCCGACGCGGGCATCCGGTACTCCAACTTCCACACCACGGCGCTGTGCTCACCCACCCGGGCGTGCCTGCTCACCGGTCGCAACGCCACCAGCAACGACATGGCTTGCATCGTGGAGGCGTCCGCCGGGTTTCCCGGCTCCTCCGCCCGGCTGCCGTTCGAGAACGGCACCATCGCCGAAGTGCTCGGCGAACGCGGCTGGAACACCTACGCGCTCGGCAAGTGGCACCTCACCCCGGGCGACGAGATGGACGCTTCCTCCTGGAAGGCGCGCTGGCCACTGGGACGGGGGTTCGAACGCTTCTACGGGTTCCTCGGCGCGGAGACCAACCAGTGGTATCCGAGCCTGGTCGAGGACAACCACCAGGTCGACCAGCCCGCGCAGCCCGAGGACGGCTACCACCTGTCCAAGGACCTCGCCGACAAGTGCATCCGCTTCATCCGCGACTCCAAGATGGTCGCCCCCGAAAAGCCCTGGTTCACCTACTTCGCTCCCGGGTGCAGCCACGCCCCGCACCACGTCTTCAAGGACTGGGCCGACAAGTATCGGGGCCGCTTCGACGAGGGCTACGAGGCGATCCGGCCCGCGATCCTCGCCAGGCAGAAGGAACTCGGGCTGCTGCCCGACGACGTGGAACTCTCCCCCATCAACCCGCACGGCGAACCCGACGTCACCGGACCGGACGGGCAACGCTGGCCGCTGATGGATTTCGTGCGGCCGTGGGACTCGCTGCGCGACGACGAGAAACGGCTGTTCGCCCGCATGGCGGAGGTGTACGCGGGCTACGTCTCCTACACCGACCACCAGCTCGGCCGGGTGCTGGACTACCTGGCAGAGTCCGGACAACTGGACAACACGATCATCGTCGCGGTGTCGGACAACGGCGCGAGCGCCGAGGGCGGCCCGAACGGCTCGGTGAACGAGGACAAGTTCCTCAACGGTGTCCCCGACACCATGGAGGACAACCTCAAACGCATCGACGGCCTCGGCGGCCCGACGACCTACAACCACTACAACACCGGCTGGGCGTGGGCGTTCGACACGCCGTTTCCGTACTGGAAGCGGTTCTCCGGCTACGAGGGCGGGGTCTGCGACACCTGCGTCATCTCGTGGCCGCGCGGCATCTCCGCCCGCGGCAGGGTGCGCGAGCAGTACATCCACGCCATCGACATCGTGCCGACGCTGTACGAACTCACCGGTGTGAAGGCGCCGGAAGTGCTGAAGGGATTCCCGCAGGCACCGATCGAGGGCCGCAGCTTCGCCGACACCATCACCGACCCCACCGCACCCGGCCGCACCACCCAGTTCTACTCGATGCTGGGCATGCGGGCGGTGTACCACGACGGCTGGCTGGCCAACACGTTGCACCCGCCGATGTCGGGCTGGGGCAGGTTCGACCACGACGCCTGGGAGCTGTACCACCTACCGTCCGATCGCACGCAGACCCGCGACCTCGCCGCCGAGCACCCTGACGTGCTGGAGCGGTTGAAGGGGCTGTGGTTCTACCAGGCCGGGCTCTACAAGGGACTGCCGCTGGACGATCGAACGGCACTGGAGATCGGGCTGTCCCCTCGCCCGCAGCCATCCGCGCCCCGGGATCGCTACGTCTACTACCCGGACACCTCGGAGGTGCCGCAGGCCTCCGCCGTCGACATCATCCGTCGCTCGTTCGGGATCGCCGCCGGGGTGGTGGTCGACACGCCCGACGCCGAGGGTGTGCTGCTGGCGTTCGGCGGCGTCGGCGGTGGGCTGGCGCTGTTCCTGCGCGAGCGGCGGTTCCACTTCGTCTACAACTGGCTGGGCGAGGACATCCAGCGGGTGTCCTCGGATACCGAGTTCGGCACCGGCAGGCACCTGTTCACCGCCGCGTTCGAACGCAGCGGCGGCGACCCCACCGGCAGCGCGCTGGGCACCCTCACGCTGTACCTCGACACCGACCGTGTCGGCGGTATCGAACTGAGGACCCAGCCGGGCCCGTTCTCGCTCAGCGAGGGGCTCAGCGTCGGCCGCGACAGCGGCTCCCCGGTCTCCCCCGACTACCGGCCGCCGTTCGCCTTCACCGGCGGGCGTATCGAAGCCGTGGCCGTGGACGTCTCCGGTGAGCGCTTCGTGGACCGGGAGAAAGAGGTGCTGGCCTACCTCATGCGCGACTGACTCCCGCCATCTGGACCGGGTTGCCGGGATGGCACCCGCGTGTTGGGTTGGGTGTGCTGCAACCCGCCGCACAGGGAGGTCCCTGCGATGTCCGTCACCGACGAACTGCTCGCCAACAACGCCGAATACGCGCGGACGTTCTCCGGTCCGCTTCCGCTGCCGCCTAGCAAGCGCGTCGCGATCGTGGCGTGCATGGACGCCCGCCTCAACGTCTACGGCGCGCTCGGGCTCGCCGAGGGCGAGGCCCACGTGATCCGCAACGCAGGCGGGGTCGTCACCGAGGACGAGATCCGATCGCTGGCCATCAGCCAGCGGCTGCTGGGCACCGAGGAGATCATCCTCATCCACCACACCGACTGCGGCATGCTGACCTTCACCGACGACGAGTTCAAGCGGTCGATCCAGGACGAGGTCGGCATCAAACCGCCGTGGGCCGCCGAGGCGTTCGACGACGTGGAGACCGACGTGCGCCAGTCGATGGCCCGCATCAACAAAAGTCCCTTCATCCCGAGGAAGGAGTCCGTGCGGGGCTTCGTGTTCGACGTGGCGACCGGAAGGCTCAGCGAGGTGAGCACGTAGCCGCGGTGACGTTCTGCGACACCGACCCACCCGCATGGAGTATTGATCACCTTCCGGGTCCGGGCCAGCCTCATACGCACGCTCGCCGAGGATTGGGGCTACTGGATGCGGAGACTGCCGGCGCTGCTGCTTGCCACCTTCGCTGCACTGGTCCCGACCACCGCACCGGCGGCGGCTGAGGAGACCGGGCCGCCGCAACGCCACTTCGCCGCGGCGCTGGCCTACTCACTGGCGCATCCGGACGCGATCCCGGCGGGTGCCAACGACTTCTCGTGCGAACCGAGCCGGCAGCACCCCAACCCGGTGGTGCTGGTGCACGGCACGTTCGAGAACCGCTACGACAACTGGGCCGCGCTGTCACCGCTGCTGGCCGCGCAGGGGTACTGCGTGTTCGCGCTCAACTACGGGGGCGCGGCAGGTAACCCCATCCAGGGCACCGGCGACATCGCCACCTCGGCCCAGGAACTGGCCGCGTTCGTCTCCGAGGTGCTGGTGGCAACCGGAGCGCAGCGGGTCGATCTGGTCGGGCACTCGCAGGGCGGGATGATGCCGAGGTACTACCTCAAGCACCTCAATGGCTCCTCGCGAGTGGACAACCTGGTGGCGCTCACCCCTTCCAACCACGGAACCACGCTGTTCGGACTGGCGAACCTGCTGGCACTGTTCCCGCCGGACCTGGTGGACCTCTTCTGCGCCGCGTGCAGGCAGCAGGTCGCGGGCTCGGACTTCGTCACCGAACTGAACTCCGGCGGCGAAACCGACCCGGCCGTCGACTACACGGTGATCGCCACCCGCTACGACGAGGTGGTGACGCCTTACACGTCCTCGTTCCTCGAGCAGGCGCCGAACGTGGAAAACCTGCTGCTGCAGGACTTCTGCCCGGCCGACTTCACCGAGCACGTCGGCATCTCCTACAACGAGGCGGCGATGCGACTGACGCTGAACGCGCTGGACCCGGAGAACGCGGTGCAGCCCTCGTGCTGAGCGGCGATCAGGGTTCGTAGCGGGCGTTGCGGTCCACGGCGAGGTAGATGTCGTTCGCTATCGGGTTGCGCCGTTCCTCGGCCAGTTGACCGAGCAGCCCTGCCGCGCGGGCCAGCAGGGCGAAGCCGCGCAGCAGTTCCACCGGCAGACCCAGGTCGGCCAGCGCGGCACCGCAAACACCGGCCCCGTTGAGCGGCAGGTCCCTGCCGAGGATGTCGGGAGCCACGCGGCCGACGGCCTCGAACAGTGCCAGGTGCGGGCCGTAGCAGCCCTCCTGCCTCGCGATGCTCATGATGACCGGCGTGCGGGGGTCGGCCCGCTTGTGCACCGGGTGCCCCAGCCCTGGAACGAGCTGACGATCCTGCCTGCGCTGCCGCACCGCCTGCCGCGCGAGGTCGTCCCATCCGGCGTCGGTGTCGGGCAGCGGCTCGCCCGCCTGCTGCAGTACCTCGGCGAGGAACTTGCCGGTGTCCTCGGTGACGCCGAGGAACCGCGAGCCGCCGCCGAGCAGGCCTGCCGCGAGCGCACCCTGGATCGACTCCGGCGCCGACAGCAGCGTCAACCTGGCTGCGATGGCTGTGGGGGTGAAGCCGTGGTCGGCCAGTGCCACCAGCACCGTCTCGAACACCCGCACCTCGCCCGGCCCCGGCCTACGCCCCGCGACGAGCCAGAACGCCAGCTCACCGAAGCCGACCTTGCCCATCAACTCGCCCGCGAGGTCGTGGCCAAGCAGGGTGATCGTGTCGGCGTCGGAAGTGCCCAGCGAGGTGGGATAGCCCGCGTCCGGTGTGCTCATCTGTCTGTCTCCTCCTCGCCCGCGACCGGCTCACTCAGCCAGGCACGGATCTCGTCGCCGTGTTCGTCCAGCGCGGGCGGCGCGAGCTGGTGTCTGGTCGCCAGAGCACTGAACGTGATGGGGTTGCGGATCACCGGCACGGCACGCTCACCGTCGCCCACCTCGACCACCGGATCGAGCCCCAGCTCCCGCGCGAGGGCGACGCCGCCGTCGACATGGTTGATGGGCCCGCACGGCACACCAGCGGCCGACAGCCGCTTGAACCACTCGTCGGCGCCGCGCTGCCGCAGCTTCTCCACCAGCAACGGGCGAAGCTCATCACGGTTACGGGTACGGTCCTCGTTGGTGGCGAACCGCGCGTCCTCGGGCAGCCCGTCCAGTCCGAGTTCGGCGCACAGCCTGCGGAACTGCCCGTTGTTGCCCGCGATGACGATGAGGTCCTTGTCCGCGGTGGGCAACGGCTCGTACGGGAACAGGCTGGGGTGCGCGTTGCCCATCCGGTGTGGAACCACACCGCCCGCCACGTAGGCGGAGGTGTGGTTCACCAGTCCGGAAAGCGCCGAGGACAGCAGGTTGACCTCGACGTGCTGGCCCGCGCCGGTGGCGGCGCGGTGGTGCAGCGCGGTGAGGATGCCGATGGCGGCGTGCATGCCCGTCATCACGTCGAACACCGAGATCCCGGCGCGGTAGGGCGGCCCTTCGGGGTCGCCGGTGAGGCTCATCAGGCCCGACGCGGCCTGCACGAGCAGGTCGTAGCCGGGCAGCGACGCTCCACCCGCGGTGCCGAAGCCGCTGATGGACGCGTAGATCACCCCGGGGTTGTCGGCGCTGACGGTGTCGTAGTCCAGCCCGAAGCGGGCCAGCCCGCCAGGCTTGAAGTTCTCGATCACGATGTCGGCGCGGGCCGCGAGTCGCCGAGCCATGGCGAGGTCGCCCTCGTCGGTGAAGTCGAGCGCGATCGAGCGCTTGTTGCGGTTGATGCCGAGGTAGTAGGTCGAGACGCCGTCGCGCTCCGGAGGCACCCAGGTGCGGGTGTCGTCACCGCCCGGCGACTCCACCTTGATCACCTCCGCGCCGAGGTCACCGAGCAGCATGGTGGCGTAGGGCCCGGCGAGCACCCGGGAGAAGTCGGCGATCAGCAGTCCTTGTAGCGGGCTTGGCGCACCGGGTGTGGCGGTCATCTGAAAGCTGAGCCTCTCGCTGTCGACTGATTCCGACTGGTCCAACGCATGTCCGTATGCCGGACCTCTGTCCGCATCATGGTGCGCGGCGAGGTGAGGGTGTGTCAAACCGTGGGGGTTGCCCGCGCCCCGGGACTGTGGCAACAATGTCCGTCACACGGACTAGTGTCCGACACATCTGGGACAGAGGAAGACCGATGGCTTTCGTCAACGAGGACAACATCACCGACCTCGCGGTGCGGCGCTGGGCCACCGCGCACCCCGATCGCCTCGCCGAACTGATGACCGCGCTGGTGCGGCACGTGCACGAGTTCGCGCGGGAGGTGGGACTCACCGAACAGGAATGGGCCGCGGCGATGGAATGGCTGGCCGCCACCGGACGGATCAGCGACGACAAGCGGCAGGAGTTCATCCTCTGCTCCGACGTGCTCGGGCTGAGCACACTGGTGGTGCAGCTCAACAACCGCTTCTCCGAGCAGGCGACGCCCGCCACCGTGCTCGGCCCGTTCCACATCGAAGGCTCACCGGAGGCGGAGTTCGGCCAGGACATGTCCGACGGCCTGCCGGGAACCCCGCTGTTCATCACCGGCACCGTCACCGGCACCGACGGCAAGCCCGTACCCGGCGCCGTGCTCGACGTGTGGCAGGCCGACGCCGAGGGCACCTACGAGGCCCAGCTGCCCGAGGTCGACGAGGCGAGGTTGCGCGCGAAGTACCGCGCCCGCGACGACGGCAGCTACTGCGTGCGCACCATCGCCCCGCTGGGCTACTCGATCCCCATGGACGGCCCGGTCGGCGAACTGATCGGCACGACCGAGATCAGCCACTTCCGCCCCGCCCACGTGCACTTCCTCATCGACGAACCCGGCTACGCCAGGCTCATCACCCACCTGTTCCAGCAGGGCGCCGACTACCTCGACACCGATGTCGTGTTCGGCACCAAGGACGCGCTGGTGGTGCCGTTCGTGGAGAAGCAGCCCGGCGAAACACCCGACGGCGGCAGCATCGACGTGCCCTACCTGCACGCCGAGTTCGACTTCGTCCTCGATGGCGAGGTGAGCACCTGATGGACCTGGCGCTGTTGCTGCTTCGGCTGCTGCTCGCCGCGCTGCTGTTCGGGCACAGCACGCAGAAACTGTTCGGCTGGTTCGGCGGCGCGGGTCGCGAGGGCACCGCCGCCGTGTTCGAGAAGTGGGGCTTCGTGCCGGGCAGGCGCATGGTGCTGGTGGCCGCGGTCGCCGAACTCGCGGGCGCGGGTTCGATCGCGGCCGGGCTGCTCACCCCCGCGGGCAGTGCCGTGGTGATCGGCACCATGGCCGTCGCCGCCGCGGCCACGGCTCCCAACGGGTTCTGGGCACAGCAGGGTGGCTGCGAGGTGCCGTTCACCTACGGCGCACTCGCCGCCGTGCTGGCGTTCTCGGGGCCCGGTGCACTTTCGCTGGACGCCGCACTCGGGCTGTCGCGGCCGTGGGAGCTGCCCTCCTACGTGTGGGGCCTGGCCGCGCTGCTGGTCGGCCTTGCCGCCGCCACCGTGCCGCTGACCATGCGCGCCCGCGTCGTGCGGTCGCGCGGAACCGATCACAACGAGGTGAAGACATGACCACCACACCGCTGCCGGAGCGGTTCGCGCACGGCCGCCCCATCCTGTTCCGCGACGCCACAGTGCTGTCGATGGACCCGGCGATCGGCGTCCTCGACGGCGGCGACGTGCTCGTCAGGGGTGAGCGGATCGAATCGGTCGGGCGCGAGTTGCCCGCACCGGACGACGCCGAGGTGATCGACTGCTCCGGCGGCATCCTCATGCCCGGCATGGTGGACACCCACCGGCACATGTGGCAGACCGCGTTGCGTGGCTTCGGCGCGGACTGGACGCTGTCGCAGTACTTCGTGTTCTACTACCTGAACTGGGGCAAGATCTTCCGCCCCGAGGACATCCACGCGGGCAACCTGCTTTCCGCGATCGAGGCCGTCGACGCCGGAGTCACCACCACGCTGGACTGGTCGCACGGGCTGTGGACCCCCGAGCACGGCGACGCCGCGGTGGAGGCGCTGCGCGCGGTGCCCGGCCGGTTCGTGCTGGCCTACGGCAACCTGCTCGGCGCCCCGTGGGAGTGGACGAACTCCCCCGACTTCCGGGCCTTCGTCGACCGCAACTTCACCTCCCGCGACGACATGCTCGGCCTGCAACTGGCCTTCGACGTCACCGGCGACGCCGCATTCCCGGAGAAGAAGGCGTTCGAAGCCGCCGCCGAGCTGGACCTGCCGGTGACCACGCACGCGGGAGTGTGGGGCGCCACCGGCGACAGCGGCATCGAGCTGATGTGGGAACACGGCTTCATGAACCCGCGCGTCACCTACGTGCACTCCTGCTGCCTCAGTGAGGACTCCTACCAGCGCATCGCGGCCTCCGGCGGCGCGGCTTCCGTGGCGACCGAGAGCGAGCAGAGCGCGGGGCAGGGCTACCCGCCGAGCTGGCGGCTGCGCAGGCACGGCATCCCGGTTTCGCTGTCGATGGACACCAGCGTGTGGTGGAGCGCCGACCTGTTCTCGGCCATGCGGGCGACGCTGTCGGCCGACCGTTCCCGCGAGCACCTCGAGGCGCAGGCCGCCAACGAGACCGTGGTACACAACAGGTTGCGCGCCGAGCACGTCGTGGAGTGGGCCACCATGGGCGGGGCGAGGACACTCGGCCTGCAGGACGTGATCGGCTCGCTCACCCCCGGCAAGAAGGCCGACGTCGTGCTCGTCAAGAACGACCGCTCGCCGGTGATGTTCCCGATCCTGCACCCCTACGGGCACGTGGTGTTCCAGGCGGGCAGGGGCGACGTGCACACGGTGCTCGTCAACGGCCGGGTGGTCAAGCACGAGCACCAACTGCTCGGCATCGACCTGACCGCCGCGCGCGCCGAGGTGGAGCGCACCGTGGAGTTCACCCGCGCGGAACTGGGCGAGGACACCTGGACCGAGTGCATGCGGCCGGAGATTCCGGAGACCGAGTTGATCCCCAACCCCTACACCTACAGCGAGTACCGGGGCGAGGGTGTCGCCGTGCGCCGCGAGCGGGCATGACCGGGCCGGATACAGTGTCCGGTGACCATCCGGTGGGCGGGCGGCCCCCCGGCCGCCCGCTCCCCGTCCCGCACCCCCCGGAAGGACGACCGATGCGCCGGGAAGCCCGCCCGGACTTCATCGAGGCGCTCGCACGCGGCCTCGACGTGCTCCGCGGCTTCCAGCCGGGCAAGCCGCACATGACGCTGAGCGAGGTGGCCGCGCAGGCGGGCCTGGCCCGGCCCACCGCCCGCCGCATCCTGATCACGCTGGAGGAGCTGGGGTACGTGCGCGGCGGCGACACCGGGTTCAGCCTCACCCCGCGCGTGCTGGAGCTGGGCATGGCCTACATCGGCTCGACCAACGTGTGGGAGCTGGCGCAGCCGCACCTGCGTGACCTGGTGGACCGCACCGGCGAGTCCTGCTCGATGGCGCAACTGGACGGCTCCGACATCGTCTACGTCGCCAGGGTGGCGGTACCCAAACTCGTGACGCTCGCGGTCACGATCGGCACCCGGTTCCCGGCGGCGCAGACCTCGCTTGGCAAGGTGTTGCTCGCCGCGCTTGAGGAGTCCGAACTGGACCGGGTGCTCGCAACCCCCAGCCGATCCGGTATCGAACCGCGCTGGAACCCGTCAAGGGACGAACTGGAGGAGACGCTGCGGGAGGTGCGCGCCAGAGGCTGGGCGGTGACCGACCAGGACCTCGCGCTGGGCATCCGGTCAGTGGCCGCGCCGGTGCGCAACGGGCAGGGCCGCACGGTGGCCGCCGTCAACGTCAACGCGCACGCCGCGGAGACGTCCGTGGAACACCTCGTGGAGGCCCACCTGCCGCTGCTGCTGCGCGCCGCCAGCTCGATCAGCGCCGACTGGACCGCGTGGGAGTCGCGGCCCATCGCCACGGTGCCGGTGCCCGCGGGCTGACCCGCAGGCGAGGCGCTCAGCGCAGCAGCCCTCCCCCGTCGTAGACGAGGCTCTGGCCCGTCATGAGCTCGCCGTCGTCACCGGCGAGGTAGGCGATGAGCCCGGCGAAGTGTTGCGGGGTGACCTCCTCGCGGATGGCCTGCTGCTGCCTGGTTCTTTCGAACACCTCGTCGGTGGAGTGAGCGCGGGTACCCGGCGTGGGCACCTGCGCGGGCATCACCGCGTTGACCGTGATGCCGTGCTCGCCGAGTTCGCGGGCCAGCACGCGCGTCATCGACACCAGCGCACCCTTGCTCGCCACGTAGGCGAGCTGGCCCGGCGCACCCGTGAACGCGGTGCGCGAGGCGACGTTGACCACCCTGCCCCGGTGCCGGGACGCCGACAAGTCGGCCAGGCACGCCTGCGTCAGGTGCAGCGCCCCCACCGCGTTGACCCCGAAGAAGCGGTGCATGTCCTGCGCGGTGGTGTGTTCGAAACCGGCACGGCCGGACAGCAGGCCTGCGTTGTTCACCAGCACGTCCACCGCGCCCAGTTCGGCTCGGACCTCGGCGATCACCGCGGCGACCCGGTCGGCGTCGGCAACGTCGCATCGCCATGCGCGCACCGGCCCTGGGCCGGTGGAGCCCACCTCGGCGAGGGTGTGGTCGGGCTCGGCGATGTCCAGCGCGGCGACGGCGGCGCCCTCCGCGGAGAGCCTGCGCACGATCGCGACACCGAGCCCGCCCGCGGCCCCGGTGACCACGGCGACGCGGCCGGACAGCCCGCCAGGCATGTCTCAGCGCTCCTGCGGGTGGGTCGCCAGCGGCTCGACGGTGACGTCCAGCCACGGCCACAGCGGCAGCGAGGCCAGCGCGTCGTGCAGCGCCGTGGCGTCGGGTGCCTCGAACAACCCGATCCAGCCCGTCCTGCCGGGCACGCGCCACAGCCGCTGCAGCGTGCCGTCCTCACGCAGCCGCACGGCGCGCTCCCGCTCCGCCGCGCGCAACTCGTTCCTGCGCTGCTCCGGCATGTCCGGTGGCAGGTTGTTGTCCGCCCGCACCAGGAATTCCACGTCCCACTCCCTCGCTGTGCCGCCAACGCCGCACACGGTAGGGCCTCGCCGGGCGAGGCGGCATCGCCTCGATGCCCCCTTTCGCCCGGCGAGGTGTCGCATGCCGGCTACGTCGTGTGTCGCAGAGGCGTCACGACCGGCCATGCGTCAGCTACCGGTCAGCTGCCGCTGCTCTTCCACGCCTCCTCCCAGATCACCCCGGGGTTCACCACGATCGGCGGGATCTTGGTGGTGAGGCCGGGAGCGTGCACTCCCTCGACCGCGAGGTTGGCCGGGGCGAAGGCCAGCCCGAACGGGGCGTAGGCGTTGTCGCTGATGTACTTGCCCGCCTGCTGGTACAGCTCGTCGCGCTCGCGCGGGTCGACGCTGGCCGCCGCCCGGTTGAGCAGGTCCTCCAGCTGCCGGTCGGCCACACCGCTGAACGGTGACTGCGAGGAGAACCGGAACCCGACACCGACGCCCGCCGCCGGGTCCCACGCTCCGGCGGTCTGCAACATCGCCTGCCACTTCCCGGAATTGAACTGCTGGACCAGTGTGGACAGCTGGTAGGTGTCGACCTTCACCTTGATGCCCGCTTCCTGCCACTGGGTCTGCAGCGCGGTCATCACCTGCTGGGCAACGTAGCTGCCGAGCGTGCCGAGTTCGACGCTGAGCCCACCCAACTCGTCGACGAGCTGCCTGGCCTTGGCCGGGTCGTGGGTGCGGTAACCGGGAACCGTCTGGTGGTGGAACAGCCCTCCCGGCCCGGTGAACAGCTGGCTGACCGGGTACAGGCCCTTGAACAACCCTTCCGAGATCGCCTCGAAGTTGGTGGCGTAGTAGATGGCTTCCCGTGCTCGCTTGTCGTCGAACGGCTTCGCCTTGGTGTTGAGCTGGATGACGTAGGGCGAGGTGGCGGGCTGCACGGTGACCGTGAGCCTGCCGTTGGAACGTGCCTGCTCCAGCAGCGGGGTAGTGCTCAAGCCCTCGTAGGCATCGCCCTGCCCGGCGAGCAGCGCCTGGTAGGCGGGCTGATCGCCACCGACCGACTTGAAGGTCAGCTTGTCGAGGTAGGGCAGGCCCTCCTTGAAGTAGTCGGGATTGCGTTGCAGCACCAGCTCGGAGCTGAGCTTGTTGGACACCACCTTGAACGGCCCCGCACCGACCGGGTTGATCTTGAACTTCTCCTCGCCCGCCTTCTCCAGCGCGGTCGGTGAGGCGATCCAGTTGACATTGGACACCGGGAAGGAGTTGATCACCGCGGCGTAGGGACGGGTGAACCGCAGCACCACGGTGCGGTTGTCCTCGACGGTGATGCCGTCCTGCTCCGCCAGCGGCCAGGTCGGCGAGCAGGTGCACGGCGACTCGATGTCACGCCGGAAGTTGAACGCCACCGCCTCGGCGTCGAACGGAGTGCCGTCGGTGAACGTGATCCCTTCCCTGATGGTGATCTTCACCGTCTTGCCGCCGTCGAGCAGTTCGTAGCTTTCGGCCTGGTGGGGCTTCACTTCCGCGTTGGAGCCGTTCGGAGTCGCCGCCGTCGGCGCGCAACTGGAACAGGCCGCCGTAGATGGCGCTCATCTGGGAGATGTTCGCCCCGCCGGTGGTGTTCGTCGCCGGGTCGAGCCCGGAGGGCCAGCCACCGGTGAAGGCACTGTCCTCCAACACGGTGAGCTCGCCGCCGCGTTGCGGTGGGCCCGCCGCTTCCTGCCCTCCCGCGTCGTCACCGCCCCCCGCGCACGCGGCGAGGACGAGCACCGGCGCCAGCAACAACGCCTGCCAGGGCTTGCATCGCGCTTCGAGTCTCACGTGTCCACTCCCTTGTGGTCCGGTCCGGGCGGCGCCCGCAGTGTGACGCGGGTCACCGACAACTCGACAGCGTCCTGATTCGGCAGGGCGCGGGCACCCCTCATTTCGCGGGACGGAAGCGAGCGCGGTGTTCGCGGCGACAGCTACGCCATTCGTCTCGCCCGGGGCTGTGCGGCTGCGCCGAATGCTTGCCGCGCGGGCGCCGCGGTGGCAACACTGGACAGGTGAGCGGTGAGGACGGGCGCTGCCCGGAGTGCGGGCGGCCCGCGGGTGACGCGGGTTCCTTCGACGACGCCAGGCGTGGCCAGCGCAGGCTCGCCGCCATCGCCAGGGCCGCCTCCAGCGTGGCCGACGCGGGTTCGCTCTCGGTCACCCTCGACGTCGTGGCGCGCGAGGTCGTGCAGGCCACCCACATCGCCGCCGCGCAGATCATCCGGGTCGAGGGCGGGATGATGCGGGTGGTGGGCAAGGCGGGCTTCACCGACGCGGAGGACTTCGCGCAGCGGCTGGAACAGTGCAGGCAACTGGGCGCGCGGATGCTGTTCGTGGAGGCGTACCAGGCCCAGAAGCGCATCGTCGTGCCACATCGCAAGGAGGCGGTGCTCGCGGACCCGGCGTGGGCGCCGCTGCACGGCATCATGGGTGGCCCGGACTGGGACACCTTCGTCGCGGTGCCGCTGGTGGTGCGCGGCAGAACGGTCGGCGTGCTCAACGCCTACTACTCCTCCGGCGAGGACCCCGGCGACGAGACGCTGGAGTTCCTCGACGCGATGGCCGACCAGGCGGCCATGGCGGTGGACTCGGCGGACCTGCTGGCCCGCTCCCGCCACGACGCGCAGATGGAGGAGCGCGCCCGGCTGGCACGGGAACTGCACGACTCGGTGGTGCAGCAGGTCTTCTCGATGCGGATGCAGGCCAAGGCCTTGCGCGCGCAGGTCGACTCCGGGCTGCCCGGCGGGCCGGGCGGTGTTCGCGCGGTGGCCGACGAACTGCTCGACCTCGCCCACAACGCCCTCACCGACCTGCGCAGCCTCGTGCTGCAACTGCACCCCGCCGAACTGGTGGGTCGCGGACTCGTCGCCGCGCTGCGCACGCACACCGAGTCCGTGGCGTCGGCGTCGGGACTGCGGGTGGGCTTCCATGCCGACGAGTTGCCCGACCTGCCCACCGACCTGCAGGAGGACCTGTACCGGATCGCGCAGGAAGCCCTGCACAACGTCGTCAAACACGCCGGGGCGCGAGCCGCCGAGGTGACACTGACCACCACCGGCGACGGCTCCCGGCAGCGCGTAGTGCTGCAGGTCAGCGACGACGGCGTCGGTGTCGGCGCCGAGGTGGGCAGGCCGGGCGGGCTCGGCCTGGTCTCGATGCGCGACCGGGCACACCGCTGGGGCGGCAGCCTTCGCCTCGAGGGCTCGCAGCACGGCAGCACGGTGCGTGCCGAGGTCGGCCTCGTCGGCGTGGAGGGCGCGGTGCCCGTCGAGTGATCCCGGCCACACCGGCGCGCTCGGAGCAGGCGGTACGGTCGGCGGCGTGGGTGTGAATCAGCGGGCCGAAGTGCGCATGACCGACGACGAGATCGCGGAGTTCCTCGGCCGAGGCCGGGTGGCCACGCTGGCGACCAACGGCCCCGACGGCACGCCGCACCTGGTGGCCATGTGGTACGGCTACCTCGACGGTCGCATCTACTTCGAGACCAAGGCCAAGTCGCAAAAGGCCGTGAACCTGCGCCGCGACCCCACCGTGGTGTGCATGGTCGAGTCAGGAGACACCTACGACCAGCTACGCGGGGTCTCGGTGGAGGGCACCGCGCACCTGATCGACGATCCGGCCGACGAGGAGTACTGGGCGGCCGGGGTGAACGTGTTCGAGCGCTACCACGGTCCCTACACCGAACAGGCGCGGCCGATGCTGGAGATGATGCTGAACAAGCGGGTGATCGTGCGCGTGGAACCCAAGCGGGTCCGCTCCTGGGACCACCGCAAGCTCGGCCTGCCCGCCATGCCGGTCGGCGGCAGCACCGCCCCCTTCCTGCACAATGCCTGATCCGGTGCGCTGATCCGGTGCGCTGATCCGGGTGCGCTGATCCGGGCGCTCCGGCCCGGTGCGCCGGCCAACTGCTCGATCCGGTGCTCCCCGATGCGGTGCCGGATCGGACTCAGCCCTCACCGATGCCGAGAAACCGGTAGGCGTTGCGGTGGGTGATGTCGGCCAGCGCGTCGGCGGGCAGCCCCAGCGAGTTCAGCGTCCGCGCGGCCGGGTCCTCGCGCGGCATCGCGGGGAAGTCCGAACCCACGAGGATGCGGTCGTGGCCGAGCAGGTCGATCACGTAGCGCAGCGCCCTGCGGTCGAACACCATCGAGTCGTAGTAGAAGCGGCGCGCGTAGTCCAGCGGTGAAGGGCCCTCCTCGTAGGCGAACGCGCGCTCCGGCACCGGGGGCTCCTCGTTCCACACCCCCGACCAGAAGTACTGCGCCCTCGGCAGCATCAGCGGAAACCCACCGGCGGCGTGGCTGAACGAGATCCGCAGGTCGGGGCACTTCGCCGCGGTACCGCCCAGGATCATCGACGACGCGGCCAGCGCGCCCTCGATGCCGACCACGTAGGTGCCGATGCCCGAGGCGGGCAGCCGGTCGATCGGGGCGGGCATCGCGTGCACGAACACCGCCAGGTCCAGTCGCTGCACCTCCTGGAAGAACGGCAGGAAACGCTCGTCTCCCACGGAGACACCCAGCACGTTGGACGCGATCTCCACGCCCTTCAGGCCCGCGTCCTTGACCGCCGACAGTTCCTTGGTGGCGGCGTCCACGTCCTGCATCGGCACCATGCCCAGGCCCAGCAGCTTCGCCGGGTCGTGGGAGCACAGCGTGGCCGTGAACTCGTTGACGTGCCTGGCCAGCGACAGCCCGTCGGCGGCTGGCAGGTCGTAGCGCAGCAGCGGCGGCATCGGGGAGACGGCCTCGGCGTCGACGCCGGACTCCGCCATCGCCTCGACGCGCCGCTCGCCCTCGAAGAACACGTCGCGGGCCTTGAATCTGGTGTTGCCGAACAGCAGGGTCCGCGCGGTGTCACCGTCGACGGGCTCCATTTTCGGGAAACACTCCGGCGCGTCGGCCGGGTAGTCCTTCGGCAGCAGGTGGGCATGGGTGTCGACGAGCACGGCAAAGCCTCCGGTCGGTTTCGCTCAGGAGTTCGGGTGAACGGACACGTGCACGGCCTGGGAACCGGGCACCTCGCCCGCCAGGGTCTCGATGGCCAGCGCCGTGTCGTCCAGCCCGAAGGTGTGGGTGTGCAGCTTCTCCAGCGGGAAGCGCCGCGACTCGATGATGGCGATGGCTTCGGCGTAGGCACGGGCGTCCACGCCGAACGCGCCCGCCACCGACAGCGCCCTGTTGATGATCAGGTCGGTCTTCAGCGGCACCTCCCGGCCGCCCTTGAGCCCGGCGAGCACCACGCGCCCGCCGTGCCGCGCGGCCAGCAGCGCGTCGGTGACCGGCTGGGTCGCCATCGGAGTCAGTTCCAACACCACGTCGGCCATGGCGCCGTCGGTGATCTCCCGCACCCGCTCGACGACGTCGGCACCGCCGTCACCGTCGACGACGACCGTGTGGTCGGCGCCGAACTCCTCGGCCAGCGCCAGCTTGTGCGCATCGGACCGCAGCCCGGTGACGATCACCGTGCCCGCGCCCGCGGCCTTGGCCGCGATCACCGAGGCGATGCCACGCTGGCCCGCACCCAGCACCAGCACCGTGTCGCCCAGCCCGGCCCCTCCGAGGTGCACCGCCCACCGCACCCCCGCGCCGAGCGGGTTGAACATCGCGGCCAGTTCCGCGGGCAGGCTCGCGTCCACCTTGTGCAGCACGGCCCCCGGTGTGAGGTAGAGGTACTCGGCCAGGCCACCCCACAGGCCCGGTTCCACGTCCAGCGGGGTCACACCGTGCCCGTACTTGCGGTTGGGGCAGGACTGGTAGCGCCCGGTCAGGCAGTTGTGGCAGGAGCGGCACGGCACGATGACCTCGAGCGCCACCCGGTCGCCGGGCTGGACGCCCCAGCGCTGCGCCGCCCGCTCGCCGACCTCCTCCACGATCCCGAGCGGTTCGTGGCCGGGAACGAACGGGCCGCCGTCACCGCGCATGTGTCCTTTGTAGATCTCGACGTCGCTGCCGCAGATGCCGTTGGCCTCCACCCGCAACAGACCGTCGTCCGGGCCGATCTTCGGGCGGGGCAGTTCGCGAATCTCGATCTTGCGCGGCCCCACCTGCACCGCCGCGCGCACCATGTCCGCCATCGGGCTCAGCCCTTTCCGTTCTCGCCGACGACCCGCGTCAGCTTGGTCTTCATCTCCGAGCGCGCGATCGTTCCTGGCGGAACGAGCGTCACGTCGGTGCGAACCGACAGCCGCGACCGCAGCAGCGACTCCAGGCTGCGCCGCAACTCCTCGTGGTCGCCGGGCTGCGCGCCCCACTCAGCCTCGACGCGCAGCGGCGGCTCCACCTTCGGTCCCGGCTTGGGCAGCACCACCTGGACAGCGCCGGTCGTGCGCGGGTGCAGGGTCTGCACGATGTCGCGCACCGCCGAGGGGAACACGTTGACGCCGAGCACGATGAGCATGTCGTCGGTGCGGCCGACGCAACGGATCAGCGGCACGCCGTCGGCGGCCCTTCCGGTGACCCGTACCCGGTCCCTGGTGCGGAACCGAACCAGCGGGCAGCACTCGCGGTCGACCGCGGTGTAGACCAGCTCGCCCGATGCCCCGGGCTCGACGTCGATCGGTTCCCCGCTCTCGGGGTCGATCAGCTCGACCACCACATGCCTGCCCCCGGTGAACCGCATCCCGTCGTCGCCCGGCGCCTCCGCGAAGATCACCGGCGCCATGTCGGCGTTGCCGAGTCCCTCGGTGACGGGTGCGCCCCATTCCCGCTCGACGTGTTCGCGAAACGCCGGTTCGCCGCCGCCGGGCTCGCCGCCGACGAGGATCTTGCGGACCCCGAACTGCTTCGGGTCGTAGCCGCGCTCGCGCAGGTACTCGGCGAGGTAACGGGCGTAGGAGGGGGTGGAGTGCAGTGCCGTCACCCCCAGCGTCTGCAGCGCGAGCAGCGCCTTCTCCGACGCGCCGGTGCCGATCGGCACCACCGTGCAGCCGATGTGCTCCAACGCGTCCCGGATCGGCAGCCCGCCCACGAACAGCGTCAGCCCCGCTGCGTGCAGCACGACGTCCTCGCGGGTGGCGCCCATGGTGGAGAAGGCGCGCGCCACCATCTCGGTCCACGAGTCGGCATCCCGCCTGGTGACACCGACCCAGCTCGGAGTGCCGGTGGTTCCGGTGGAGGCGTGCAGCCGGATGACGTCTGCCATGTCGGCGCCCGCGTGCCTGCCCAGCGGCGGCGACTGCGCCTGCGAGTCACGCAGCATCTGCTTGCTGGTGAACGGCAGCTTGCGCAGGTCGTCCAGCGAGGTGAAGGCAGTGGGAGTCACTCCGTGTTCGGCGAACAGCTGCGCGTAGAACGGGGATCTGGCGGGCAGGCCGCTCAACTGCTCGCGCAGCAGCGCCTCGACGGCTTCCGCCTCCGAGGGCGGGACGAAACTCGATGTGGCCACGCGGTGGGAATCCTCTCGCGGTCGGTGTCGGTCAGTGCTCGTGGACGAGTACGCCGCGGATGTTCTTGCCTTCCACGAGGTCGCGGTAGCCCTCATTGACCTCGTCCAGCCGGTACTTCCTGGTGATGAGCTCGTCGAGCTTGAGGTCGCCGGAGCGGTACAGGCCCAGCAACCTCGGCACGTCGTACAGCGGGTTGCAGTCGCCGAACAGCGCGCCCCGGATCTGGCGCTGGTAACTGATCAGAAAGCCCGCGTGCACGTGTACCGCGTGCTCACCGCTCTTGCCGACGGCGGTGACGGTGACCTTGCCCGCCTTGCCGACGAGTTGCACCGCGGCGTTGACAATCTCCTCGGTGACCACGCCGGGCGTGCAGATGGCGTGGTCGGCGAGCTGGCCGCGCGTGGCGTCGACCACGAACTCGCGTGCCTGCTCGGCGTCGGCGAAGGTGTGGGTGGCGCCGAAGGTCATCGCCATCTCGCGCTTGAACTCCACCGGATCAACGACGACGACGTGCTTGGCGCCCGCGAACCGCGCACCCTGCACGGCGTTGCTGCCGACACCGCCCGCACCGAAGATCACCACGGTCTGCCCCGCACGAACCTCGGCCGCGTACACCGCCGAGCCCCAGCCGGTGGGCACGCCGCAGCCGACCAGCGCCCCGATCTCAAACGGGATGTCGTCCGGCAGCGGGATGCAGGCCCACTCCGACACCACCGCGTACTCGGAGAAGGTGCCCAGCGTGCAGAACCCGCCGAGGTCCTCCTCGCCGAGATGGAAGCGGAAGGTGCCGTCGGCGAACATGCCGGTGGCGGCGTTCTTGCCCGCCACGCACATGTTCTGGTGGCCGGTCGAGCACGGCCGGCACGCGCCGCAGGCCGGGATGTAGGAGCAGACGATGCGGTCGCCCGGCTTGACCCTGCGCACGTGCGGGCCGACGGACTCCACGATCCCAGCGCCCTCGTGCCCGCCGACGATGGGGAACCGCACGTGCGCGTCGCCCTGCGTGATGTGGTGGTCGGAGTGGCAAAGGCCGGAGGCGTGGAAGCGCACCCTGACCTCGTGTGCCCTCGGCTCGTCGAGGGTCAGCTCGGTGATTTCCCAGGGCGTACCCGCCTCGCGGGCGATGGCCGAGCGCGTCGTTATCCTCATTCGGGCCTCCGTTGCGGGGTCACGGCACCGGCCGCGGCGGGCACCGATTCCGTGACGTGCGGCAGCACCTCGGTGCCGAGCAGCGCGATGTGCTCGAGATCGTGGATGTCGTAGATGTGCAGGTAGACGGTGTCGGCGCCGGCCTGCGCCAGGCTCGCGATGCGGTCGGTGACCAGTCCCGGCGATCCGATGGCGGCGTTGGTCCGCATGAACTCCGAGCCGATCACCTCGGCCCTGCGCCGTACCTCGGCCTCGTCGGCGCCGCAGGCGACGGGCAGCACCACGGAGCGGCGTGCCTGCCCCGGGTCGCGCCCGATGGCCTCGCAGGCGCGGGCGAACACCTCGAAACGCTCCCGCAGGTCGCCGCCGAGCGCCCCGTTGAACTCGTCGGCGAACCGCGCGGCGATCGCGGGTGTCCGGCGCGGGCCCGTGCCGCCGATGATGATCGGCGGGTACGGCCGCTGCGCAGGCCTGGGCGGCGTCCGGTTGTCGTCGATGCTGAAATGCTTGCCCTGGAAGGAGAACGGCGAAGCGTCACCGGCCGAGCGCCACAGCCCGGTGATGATCTCCAACTGCTCCTCCAGCCGGTCGAACCGCTCCCCGGTCGGCGGGAACGGCAGGCCGAAGGCGGCGTGCTCACGCTCGTACCAGCCGGTGCCGAGGCCGAGTTCCAACCGGCCGCCGCTCATCTCGTCGGCAGAGGCCACGATGGTGGCCAGCAGTCCGGGACCGCGGAACGTCGCGGCGCCCACCAGCGCGCCGAGCCGCACCCGGTGGGTGTCGCGCGCCAGCCCACCCAGGGTGGTCCAGCAGTCGGTGGGCCGGTAGGTCGAGTCCTGCGGGTCCACGCCCATCAGATGGTCGGAGCGGAAGAACGCGTCGAAGCCCGCGTCCTCGGTGGCCCTCGCCAGCGCCAGGATGTCGGTGTAGGTGGCTCCGTGCCGGGGCTCCATCAGCACCCGCAGCCGAAGCTCACCGTGCTCAGGCCGTGCCACGGATCGACACCGTCTTCACCTGGGTGTACTCCAGCACCGCGTCGGCGCCCATGGTGCGGCCGAAACCGCTTCGCTTGTAGCCGCCGAACGGGCCGCCGATCAGTCCCGCGCCGAGTGCGGCGTTGACCGCCACCTGGCCCGCCTGCAGGCCGCGCGCCATGGCCACGGCGCTGCCGACGTCCCTGGTCCACACCGAAGCCACCAGTCCGTAGTCGGTGCCGTTGGCGACCTGAAGCGCCTCCTCGGCCCCGTCGACGGGGATCACCGACAGCACCGGGCCGAAGATCTCCTCCTGCGCGATCCGCATTCCCGGCTCCACCTTGTCGAACAGGGTGGCCTCGACGAAGAAGCCGCGCTCGAACGCCTCCCCCGACGGCACGCCGCCGCCGGTGACGACTTCGGCGCCCTCCTCGCGGCCGGATTCGAGGTAACCGAGCACCCGCTCCCGCTGCTTGGCATTGATCAGCGGTCCCATCTGGACGTTCTCGTACCACGGTCCGATCCGCACCGAGGCCATGCCCTCCGCCAGCCTGCGCACCACCTCGGAGTGGATGGAACGGTCGACGACGACGCGGGAACCCGCCGCGCAGATCTGGCCGGTGTTGAGCGTGATGCTGCGCACCATGGCCGGGATCGCGGCGTCGAGGTCGGCGTCGGCGAGCACCACCTGCGGTGACTTGCCGCCCAACTCGAGGTGCAGCGGGACGATCCGCTTCGCG
This sequence comes from Saccharomonospora marina XMU15, assembly GCF_000244955.1. Classification (GTDB taxonomy): domain Bacteria; phylum Actinomycetota; class Actinomycetes; order Mycobacteriales; family Pseudonocardiaceae; genus Saccharomonospora_A; species Saccharomonospora_A marina. Next base: position 3,755,832 of record NZ_CM001439.1, read on the forward strand.
CAGGCCTCCATGACGGCCGAGCCGGTTGCGGGAGAGCCGGTGAAGCTCATCCTGGAGATGCCGGGGTGGGCGGGCAGCGCGGCACCCGCCTCGACGCCGTAGCCGGTGACGACGTTGACCACTCCCGGCGGGATGCCTGCTTCCAGCACCAACCCGGCCAGCGCGAGCGGTGTCAGCGGCGCGTCCTCGGCGGGCTTGACGACGACGCAGTTGCCCGCCGCGATGGCGGCGGCGACGTCGTTGGCGAACATCGGGCCCGGCGCGTTCCACGGGATGATGCTGCCGACCACGCCGTAGGGCTCGCGCAGCGTCAGCCCGAGCACGTCGGGAGTGTGCGAGGGCAGGCTCAGCCCGCTGATCTTGTCGGCCTGTCCCGCGATGAACCGCACCATCCCTGCCATCGGCGTCGGCCCCCAGTGCGGCCGGCCGACCTCCTGCGACTCCAGCTGGTCCAGTTCGGACTCGCGCTCGTCGATGAGCGCCGCCCACCGGTTCAGCAGCGAGGCCCGCACACTGGGGCTGGTGTCGCGCCAGGCGGGGAAGGCCTGAGCCGCCGCGGAAACGGCGGCGTCCACATCGGCCGCTCCGCCGCGCGGGACCCTGGCGAGCACCTCGCCGGTCGCCGGGTTGAGCACCTCGATGACCTCGCCGCTCGTCGCCGCGACCCACTCCCCACCGATCAGGTGGGCGTTGTCCTTCGGCAGCACTGCGGGCGGTCCTGGAGGAGCGAGCGTCATGTTGGTGTCTCCTTGGGCTTGAGCGTCGTTGCTGAAGGCGGGTGAAGGCACTGGCGTGAAACGCTGAGGGCGGGGTGGGGCGCTGAAGCGGGCGCGTGGAGCGGCCCTGCGCGGCCCGTTCTCAGTGTTCGTGCAGGATCACACCGCGGATGTTCTTGCCGGAGAGCATGTCCTCGTAGCCCTGGTTGACCTCTTCGAGCCGGTAGCGACGGGTGATCAGCTCGTCGAGCTTGAGGTCGCCGGAGCGGTACAGGCCCAGCAGCCTGGGCACGTCGTAGAGCGGGTTGCAGCCGCCGAAGATGGCGCCCTGCACCCGGCGCTGGTAACCGATCAGCGGTCCGGGATGGGTGTCGACGGACCCGTTACCGACGGCGGTGATGGTGACCTGCCCGCTCTTGCCGACGATGTCGATGGCGTTGGCGATCACCTCGTCGTGCAGGATCCCCACGGTGATGATCGCGTGGTCGGCGAGCTCGCCCCACGTCGTCTCCACCACGAAGTCGTGCGCTTCCTTGGCGTCGGCGAAGGTGTGGGTGGCGCCGAAGACCGCCGCCATGTCCCGTTTGAACTCCACCGGGTCCACCACGACGACGTTCTTGGCGCCCGCGTATCGCGCTCCCTGCACGGCGTTGCTGCCGACACCGCCCGCGCCGTAGATCACCACGGTCTGCCCCGCGCGCACGCCCGCCGCGTACACCGCCGAACCCCAGCCGGTGGGCACGCCACAGCCGACCAGCGCGGCGATTTCGAACGGGATGTCCTGTCCGATCGTGATGCACGACCACTCCGAAACCACGGCGTACTGGGAGAACGTGCCGAGCACGCACAGCCCTCCGAGGTCCTCTCCTTCGTGGTGGAAGCGGAAGGTGCCGTCGGCGAACATGCCGGTGGCGGCGTTCTTGCCCTCGTCGCACAGGTTCTGCCTGCCGGTCGAGCAGTACCGGCAGGCACCGCAGGCGGGGATGAACGAGCACACGACGTGGTCACCGACGGCGACCCTGGTGACGTCGGCACCGACCGCGTCGACGACGCCCGCGCCCTCGTGGCCACCGACGACGGGGAAGCGCATCTGCGCGTCGCCCTTCTGGATGTGGTCGTCGGAATGGCAAAGGCCCGCGGCGTGGAACTTGACGCGGACCTCGTTGGGCCCTGGTTCGTCCAGGTCGAGTTCGGCGATCTCCCACGGCCTGCCGGGCTCCCGACAGATGGCCGCACGCGTGGTCTGACTCATGAGCACCCCGTTTCCCTCAGGCGACTCCCAACGATGCCCAGCCGATGCACCCGACATCGACACCGCTTCCGCGTCGCGGAAGATGCGGTGGGACCGCGAACGGCGGCTACGGCGGCAGGCTTAGCCGGGTACGGACGCGGCAACCGGGTCCGGCAGAGACATCTGTCTCACCTGCGGGTTCCGGCTGCCACCGGCGCGGGCGGCTGCCTTGACCCGGGAACGCGGCGCGGGTGACGCTGTACCATGGCCGGTATCCGGACGTTTGTCCGCTACACGGTGTGCCGCGCCGGTTGCACAGCGACAAGGAGGATGTGCGATGTCTGGTGCCACGCACGACGCGCTGCTCGACTCGGGGCGCCGGGAGGGTGCGCGGCCGATCCGGGTGCTGATCGTGGACGACCACGCGGTGGTTCGCCGGGGCCTGCGTGCCTATCTCGACGTCATCGTCGACGTCGAGGTCGTCGGTGAGGCCGCGGACGGGGAGCAGGCACTGCGGGAGATCGACGCCATGGCCGCGTACGGCGAGGCGCCCGACGTGGTGCTGCTCGACCTGCTCATGCCCAAGCTCGACGGCATCGCCACCATCAGCCGCATCAACGACCGCCACCCAGGCGTCGGTGTGGTGGTGCTCACCAGTTTCGGCGAGATCGAGCGGGTGCGGGCCGCGCTGACCAGCGGCGCGTGCGGCTACCTGCTCAAGGACGCGGAGCCGGGAGAGGTCGTGGCAGCCATCCGAGCGGCGGCGGGCGGCGAGATGTTCCTCGACCCCGCCGTGGCCAGGCAACTGACCAACACGCTGGTCTCACCGGGCGGCGAGGCGGCCACACTCACCAGGCGGGAACTGGAGGTGCTGGCGCTGGTCGCCAAGGGACAGTCGAACCAGGAGATCGCCGACGAGCTGTACATCAGTGAGCGCACGGCGCGCACCCACGTCAGCAACGTGCTGCGCAAGCTCGGGCTCACCTCCCGCACCCAGGCGGCCGTGGTCGCGGTTCAGCGCGGACTCGTACCCCCGCCGCACGGCGGCCGCTGAGCGGCGACACGACCGGCGCTGGCGGCGCTGGCGACTCACACGTCCAGCACGAGCCGCCCGCCCTTGGCGCGCGAGACACAGATCATCATCACCTCGCCCTCCTCGCGCTCCTCCTCGGACAACACGGAGTCGCGATGGTCGGGCTCGCCGTCGAGCACCACGGTCTCGCAGGTGGCGCACACCCCCTCGGTGCACGAGGAGGGCACCTCGACGCCGGCCCGCGCCAGGGAATCCAGAATGGACACTCCCGCCGGCACGGTGACGGTGAGCCCTGACGCCGCGCACTCCACTTCGAACGGCCGGTCGTCCTCGCCGCCGTCGCGCCGCTCGCTCGCGGTGAACCGCTCGACGTGCAGGGTTTTCGGTGGCAGCTCGCGGCAGTGTTCCTGCACGGCGTCGAGCAGGCTCGCCGGACCGCAGCAGTACACCAGCGTTCCCGACTCGAGTTCGCCGAGAATCGCGGGAAGGTCCAGCAGGCCGTGCTCGTCCTGCGGCCACACCCGGACCCGCTCGCCGTAGCGCTCCAGCTCCTCGAGGAAGGCCATCGACCGCCGGGACCGGCCGCCGTACCACAGCCGCCACCCGGCACCGTCGCGCTGCGCCTTCGCGACCATCGGCAGCAGCGGGGTGATGCCGATCCCGCCCGCGATGAACACGTACCCCCGCGCGGGCAACAGTTCGAAGTGGTTGCGCGGGCCCACCACCTTCAGCCGGGTGCCCTCGGTGGCGTTGTCGTGCAGCCATGCCGAGCCGCCCCGGCTTCTCGGTTCGGCCAACACCGCCACGCGCCAGGTGCCGCTGCCGGTGTCACCGGTGTCACCGGTGTCACCGCAGTCACCGCACAGCGAGTACTGCCGGATCAGCCCGTTCGGCAGCCACACGTCGAGGTGGGCACCCGGGGTCCACGACGGCAGCGGTTCGCCGGTGGCGGAGCCGAGTTCCAGCGATATGACTGACTCGGCCTCGGTGTTGCGCGACACCACGACGACCTCCACGGTCGGCACCACGTCGATCAGCTCCTTCGCCACCTGCCGGTACTGGGATTGCCGAAGAAGCCGAAACTAATGTGCGGGCGGTCGCGGGTGTAACTCGCCTATGACCTGACCGGCGTGGCGAAATGTCGTGCCCCGGCCAGGTCATCCGTCTCGGATCAGCACCTGCCCCACACCTCGTCTGCCACCTCGACAACCAGCTCCAGCTTGGCGAACTGCTCGTCGACCGTCAGCGCGTTTCCCTCCACTGTGGAAGAGAATCCACATTGCGGCGAGAGGCAGAGCTGCTCCAGCGGCACGTACCTGGCCGCCGCCTCGATGCGCCGCTTGAGGTCGTCCTTGGACTCCAGCTCGCCGCGCTTGGTGGTCACCAGCCCCAACACGACCCGCTTGCCCGCGGGCACGAACCGCAGCGGGGAGAAGTCGCCGGAACGCGCGTCGTCGAACTCCAGGAAGAAGCCGTCGACGGCCAACTCGCCGAACAGTGCCTCGGCGACGTGGTCGTAGCCGCCCTCTGCCACCCAGGACGAGCGGAAGTTGCCCCGGCACAGGTGCGTGGTGACCGACAGCTGCGCGGGCCGGTCGGCGATCGCGGCGTTGAGCTGCCTGATGTAGCGCAGGTGTTGGGTGTCGGGGTCCATGCCCTGCTCGGCGATCGCCGCGCGCTGCCTCGGGTCGTTGAGGTAGGCCAGGCTGGTGTCGTCCAGTTGCAGGTAGCGGCAGCCACGCTCGGCCAGCGCCCGCACCTGCTCGGCGTAGGCGGCCGACAGGTCGGCCCAGAACTCCTCCATGTCCGGGTAGATCGCCGGATCGACCACCGACCTGCCGCCACGGTAGTGCACCATGCTCGGCGAGGGGATCGTCTGCTTCGGCAGCGCGGTCGTGGTCAACTCCCGCAGCCTTTCGAAGTCCTCGGCGAAGATGGGGTGTTCCAGTCGCACCTTCGCGACCACGCGCGGCGGGGCGGCCTTCCAGTGCAGCGTGCCGCGCTCGTTGTGGAACTCCACGTCGCGGACGTGTTCGCGATCGATCTCGATCCCGCCGAGTTGCTCGATGAAGTCCATGTGCCAGTAGGTGCGGCGGAACTCGCCGTCGGTGGCCGACGGCAGCCCGACCGACTCCTGCGCGCGGACCACCTCGCGGATGGCTTCGTCCTCCACCTCGCGCAACCGCGCGCGGTCGATGTCACCTGCGGCGTGGTCCTGCCTCGCCCGCAACAACTCCGGCGGGCGCAGCAGGCTTCCGACGTGGTCGGCTCGAAACGGTGGTGTGGTTGTCATGACACGTCCCACTTCCTGTGCGCCTTACTTGCTCGCGGCCGCAACGGCCGGATTCAGTGTGGTTGGTCGACCGGTGGTGTGCCGTGCGTGTGGAACGATTCGATGGTCTTCAGCCCCCACGCCTGGCCCTTGGCCCGCTCCGCCTCGGTCCAGGTGATGGTGCGCCAGTCCGGTGCGAGCACCAGCCGGGTCAGCGGGTTGCACAGTTCGATGCGGTTGCCACCTGGCTCGTAGACGTAGAGGAAGAACGTCTGCTGGATGGCGTGCTTGTGCGGCCCCGTCTCGATGAAGACGTCGTTTTCCAGGCAGATGTCGGCCGCGCGGAGGATGTCCTCCCTGGTGTCGGTGGCGAAGGCGATGTGGTGCAGCCTGCCACGGCTGCCTGTCCAGTCGTTGGTGTAGACGATGTCGTAGGACTTGTTGTTGAAGTGCAGCCATTGCGCGGCGATGGTGCCGTCGTCGAGCTGGATCTGCTCGGTGGCCTCGGCGCCGAGCGTCTCGCGCAGGAAGTCGCCGTTGGGCAGGGTCTGTTGTGCGAGGAAGTTGACGTGGTCGAGCCTGCGCACGCTGAATCCGGTGCTGGGGTAGGCCTGCGGCTGGTTCTTCAGCGAGGGCCGCAGTTCGTCAGGGGCCTGGTACCACTGCGACTCCCAGTACAGCTCGAACTCGTGGCCGTCGGGGTCGGTGAACAGGTAGGTGGGGCCGATGCCGGGATCGCCGTCGATCCAGCCGATGCCGCGCCCTGCCTGTTGCAGTGCGGCGACCCTGCGATGCAGCGCCTCCTCGCTGCAGGCGCGCAGCGCGGTGCGCCGGATACCGGAGGTGTGGTGGGCGGTGAGCTTGAGGCTGTGGTGCTCGTAGTCGTCCCAGGTGCGCAGGTATACGGAGTCGCCGTCGCGACCGTTCTCGGTGAGGCCGAGCACGTGGGTGAAGAACCACAGACTCTGCTGCGGGTGCGGTGTCAGCAGCTCCACGTGTCCAAGGTGGGCGATCTCGTGCAGGGGCGCCATTGCCAACTCCTCCGGGTCTTGCCTGTCGCTGATCGAACCTACGCAGACGTTGACAAGATTGTCAACAATTTCGTTTGAAACCCGCCTCGCGAGTCCCCCGCTCCCGTCGGCGAGTCCCCCGCTCCCGCCCGCGAGTTCTGCGCTCCCGCCCGCGAGTTCTGCGGGAAACGTTCACCGCTTCGTGCCACCGAGCCGTTCTTCGCTCACGTTTCGGACGAGTCCGCAGGGGAAGACTTCGCCAGGGGCCGTACCGGCCTGCCCGGAGACCGGGTCCGCGCCCGCCGCGGACCTGCCCGAAAGGAGCACGTCATGAACGCGATGGGAGACGCCTCGACCGCCCACGGCCGAACGACGCACGAACGGCCGGAGCCGCAGTCTTTCGGATGGCTGGGCTGGGTGGTCTTCGCCGGCGTCATCATGATTCTGATGGGCGCCTTCCACGCCATCACCGGGATCGTCGCGATTCTCGACCCGGGTTTCTACGTCGTCGGCCAGGACGGGCTCGTCGTCAGCGTCAATTACAACGCGTGGGGCTGGGTCCACGTGGGTGTGGCCGCACTGGTGATACTCGCCGGGTTCGGCGTGCTGGCCGGACAGTTGTGGGCACGCATCGTCGGCATCGTGCTGGCCGTGCTCAGCGCGATCGTGAACCTGGCCTTCCTGCCCGCCTACCCGGTGTGGGCAACGATCATCATCGCGCTGGATGTCGTCGTGGTCTACGCTCTCGCGGTGCACGGCGGTGAGGCCAAGCAACTCCAGGAATAGCCCCTCCACGCCCGGTGGGACGTGGGTGGCTCGGGCGTTGAGCCGCCCACGTGTGGCCGCTCCTGGACCGGGTACCCGGCTGGCGGAAACCGCAGGCGACGACAGTAATGAGGTGGCCGGTGGAGTACGGGATGGCGGTGCGGCTCGACGCGCCGATCGAGCAGGCCGAGGACCGCGTCCGCGCGGCGCTGGCAGAACAGGGCTTCGGCGTCCTCACCGAGATCGACGTGCAAGCGACGCTGCGCGAAAAGCTCGGTGAGGAAACCCAGCCCTACCGGATTCTGGGCGCATGCAACCCTCAACTCGCCCACCGCGCGCTCGGCGTCGACAACCGCATCGGCCTGCTGCTGCCGTGCAACGTGGTGCTGCGCTCGGAAGGGGAAGCGACCGTCGTGGAGGCGCTCGACCCGCAGGTCATGGTCAGCGTGCCGGACGAGCCGAAGCTGCAACCGATCGCCGACGAGGCCGGTCGCAGGCTGCGCGACGCGCTGCGGACACTGACCGCCGGATGAGGCGCGCACCGGTGGAGGTGACGTCGCGATGATGGGCGGTTGGGGTATGGGCTGGATGTGGATCTGGCCCACGCTCGTGGTGTTGGGGCTGCTCGCCCTCGTGGCGGCCGCGGTGCTGTGGTCGCGAGGCCGCCCGACGCCGCCCCGGGATTCCTCCTGGCAGGACAGCTCGTCGGCCCGCCGCATACTGGACGAGCGCTACGCCCGCGGCGAGATCGACGAGGAGGAGTACCGCAGGCGACGGGCACAACTGGAGTGAGCGCGAACCGGTTCGGCCGCAGGAGCGCGCTCGTGTTGGCCGCCGCGGGAACGGCGGGCGTGGCGGCAGGGGTGACCGGCTGGGTGACCGGCATCGGAACCTCCACCGATCGCTCCGAGGCCGCCGCCAGCGGTGATCCGCTCACTGACCCCGAGCAGGTTTCCAGCAGGGACGGCGTGCTGGCGCTGACGCTCACCGCGGCGCCGGGAGTGTCGCTGGCGGGCAGGTCCACCTCGGCGCTGGGTTTCAACGGCAGCTCCCCCGGCCCGACCCTGCGGCTGCGGCCGGGTGAGGTGCTGCGAGTTCGGCTGGTCAACGAGCTGGATCAGCCCACCAACCTGCACACCCACGGGCTGCACGTCTCGCCGGAGGGCAACGGGGACAACCCGTTCCTGAGCATCGAGCCGGGCCAGACCTTCGACTACGAGATCCGGCTGCCCGAGGACCACCCGCCCGGCACCTTCTGGTACCACCCTCACCGGCACGGTTACGTGGCCGACCAGGTGTTCGGTGGGCTGGCCGGTGCGATCGTGGTCCGGGGCGGGCCCGACCTCGGCACCGCCGCCGACCGGCCGCTGCTCATCTCCGACATCTCGCTCGACGGTTCCGGCAACGTGGTGTCACCGGGACCACCCGGCAGGATGATGGGCAGGCAGGGAGATCTGGTGCTGGTCAACGGCCAGCACCGACCGGTGGTGTCCGCGCGGGCGGGCACCTCGCAGCGCTGGCGCCTCATCAACACCTGCACCTCCAGGGTGCTGTCGCTGCGGCTGGAGGGCCACCGGCTGGCGCAACTGTCCAGTGACGGCATGTTCCTTCCCGCCCCGGTGGAACGCGACCGGCTCGTGCTGGCTCCCGGTGGCCGCGCCGACGTGCTGGTACGCCCGCAAGACCCCGGCGACTACCGGCTGCTGACCGATCCCTTCGACCGCGGCCATCCCGGCATGGGTGGCATGGGCGGTATGGGACCGGGTACGGCCACGGCGACCGGGCCGATCACCGTGGCCCGGCTGGCGGTGTCGGGGCAGTCCTCGGCAGCCGCACCGCTGCCGGGGCCGCTGCCGACGCCGCCGAACTCGCTTCGGCCCGGTCCGGTGGACAACCGTCGGCAGATCGCCTTCACCATGGGTATGGGAATGCGTGGACCCGGCATGAACTTCGGCTTCGACGGCAGGCAGTTCGATCCGCAACGCACCGACCAGCGCCCCGCGCTTGGGGCCACGGAGGAATGGCTGGTGACCAACAGCACCCCGATGGACCACCCGTTCCACCTGCACGTGTGGCCCTTCCAGGTGGTGGAGACCAGCACCGGTTCCACGACGCCGGACACGTTGCGCGACGTCGTGCTCGTGCCCGCGGGCGGCTGGGTGCGGCTGCGGGTGCGATTCGCCGACTTCCCGGGGCGCAGTGTCTACCACTGCCACATCCTCGACCACGAGGACCTGGGGATGATGGCGACGGTGCACGTCAAGCCCTGAGCTCACACTCCTTCGTGGACCGGACCCGGCCGTTGCGGCCGTGCCCGCGACCGTGACCTCCGCCCCGTGGCGCGCCGCCCCTTCGCGTGCGGCGGGGAATACCACGCTCGATCGTGGGTAGCCCCGTGGCTGGCGAAGCACCGCGAACCGGTCGCGAGGGGTGAGTCCGGCATGAACACCAGCGGCGCACTCACGCTGTTGGCAGTGATGTTGCTGCTCGCGGCCGCGCTGTACGGCGCGGCTTTCCTGCTGCGTAGCGCTGACACGGCCGCGAACGTGCGCCCGTTCCTGTCCGGGCACGACCCCCGAGAGCACGCGGTGTCGCGGTTCCACGTCCGCTGGTACGCCGTCGCCATGATCTTCCTGGCGTTCGACATGGAGATGGTGTTCATGTTCCCGTGGACGCTGGTCGTCGCAGAAAAGGGCACCTCCGCGGTGGTGGAGATGTTCGTCTTCCTCGCCATCCTCGTCGCGGGAGTGGTCTACGCGTGGCGGGAGGGGGCGCTGCGTTGGACCTGACCGAGTTGCACCCGGCGAACCCGAAACCACGGAAGGGCCTGACATCCTGGCTGTCGCGGCGAACCCCGCCGCGGCCGCTGGTCGTGACCACCCCGGGCGGTACGCGGGCGCGGCTCGCCGCCGAGCGGGTGGTGCGGGAACGCGGCTGGTGGGAAGCCGACAGCCCGGCCGAGGCGAACCTGTTCGTCATCGCGGGCCCGTTGCCGGAGCAGCTGCGGCCCTACCTCGAGGCGGTCTGGCGGCAACTGCCGGCGCCCCGGGTACGGGTGCGACTCGAGGCCGGCGCCACCGCCACCGCCGCCGAACTGGCCGCCGCGGCGGACGCGCTGCGTGTCGCGGGCAGGCCCGACCCCGGCGCCATCTCCCGGCAGGAGGAGGACGAGGTGGGCATGGCCGACCGGTTTCCCGACCGGGACGGGCTGACGCTGGATCGGCTGCTGCTGCCGCTGGGACCCGCGCTGCCGCACTGGCCCGCCGGGCTCGCTGTGCGCGCGCAGGTGCAGGGCGACATCGTGCAGGAGGCCACCGTCGAGGTGCTGGGGCTCGACGGTGTCACGCGCGCACCGTTGTGGGCGAGCAGGCCGCCCTCGGCACGGGCGCTGGACTCCTGCGCGCGACTGCTCACCGTCGCGGGCTGGGCCGACGCCGCCGCGGGCGCCCGGAGGTTGCGCGACGGCGTGCTACGCGGTGAGCGCGACGAACCCGCGCTGGCATCGTGGGCGCGCAGGGTGCGGCGCTCGCGCACGCTTCGCTGGTCGTTGGCGGGCATCGGCAACACCGGCGAGAACGGCGTGCCCGCCGGGCTGCGGGGCGACGCGCTCGGCAGGCTCTACCGCCTCCTCGACCGGGCGATGCGACCCGACCAGGAGTCGGCTGAGCCACCCGGCACGGCCGA